>NZ_RZSX01000680.1:0-3539 GCF_004023105.1 Mesorhizobium sp. M5C.F.Ca.IN.020.32.2.1
GGACACGTCGTGTGCGACGCAATAGCCGGCGACATAGTCCAGCGCCTCGGCCTCGGTGACATATTTCGCGGTCTTGCCGATAACCACGCCTAGCTCGACCTCCCAATCGGTCTTCACAGAGCCGCGCGGGATCAGCACGTCGTCGTCCGGTCCAACGATGGCCGAGCTCGCCTTCATGAAGATGATCGGCTCCGGCGGCACCGTGGCGCCGGTCTCGGCGGCATGGTCGGAATAGTTCAGGCCGATGCAGATGAACTTGCCGGTCCCGGCGACGCAGGCGCCAATGCGCGGCTTGCCGGGAACCGCCGGCAGCGATTTCGGATCGAGCTTCGACAATGTCTCAAGCGATGCCGGGTCGAGCGCCTTGCCGGCAATGTCGGTGACATGGGCGGAGAGGTCACGGATCGTCCCATCCGCATCGAGCAGGCCGGGGCGTTCGCTCCCCGCCTCGCCATAGCGCAGCAGTTTCATAGAATTCTCTCCTTGATTGAGGTGAGCTTAAATCGACCAGCCACCGTCGATATTATAAGCCTGCCCCGACGTATAGGTGGCGCCGGCCAGATAGACGGCGAGATCGGCGATTTCCTCGGGCGTGCCGAGGCGGCCCATCGGCTGGCGGGCGATGAAGGCAGCGCGGGCCGCCTCGTAGTCGCCCTGCGCGTGCATGCGGTCCTGCAGCGACGGGCTTTCGACCGTGCCCGGGCAGATGGCGTTGCAGCGTATGCCCTTGCCGACATAATCGGCGGCAATCGATTTGGTCAGGCCGATGACGGCCGCCTTGGTCAGGCCGTAGACGAAGCGGTTGGGCACGCCCTTGGTCGAGCCCGCCAACGACGCCATGTTGATGATCGAGCCGTCGCCGCGCTCCAGCATGCCGGGCAGCACGGCGCGGATGGTGCGGATCATCGAGCGGACATTGAGATCCAAAGCAAAGTCGAGATCGGCGTCCTTCATCTCGAGGATCGAGCCCGAATGGACGAAGCCGGCGCAGTTGAACAGCACATCGACGGCGCCGATCTCGGCGAAGGCCGACGTCACGGCCTCGTCGTTCAGCACGTCGAGCTTGCGGGTCTTGATGCCAGCCGTCTTGCCAAGTTCGGCTAGCATCACCTCATTGATGTCGGTGGCATGGACGACAGCGCCCGCCCTGGCGAAAGCCAGCGCGCTCGCACGGCCGATGCCTTGTGCCGCCGCTGTGACGACAACGATCTTGCCGGCCAGATCCGCCATGCTTTTCTCCTCTGTGGCCGCCGGTTCTTACTGGCACGCGGCCAAGGCGCAATGTGCCAGATAGGCACTATCATGCCGCCTGTATTGCTGTTCGCTTAGGGGCAAATGTTTTTTCTCGGTAAAGAACATCTTTTGTGCCGTCAAGCCCGAACGCTTCTAGTCCGACGCCGCGCGAATGGCGACCGTTCAGTCGCCGTAAGGCACCCAGACGTTTTTAACCTCGACGGCACGGCGCAGAAAGGCATCGCCGGCGGCCTCGGTCGACGCCCAGTCGAGGCTGCGGCCGTTGCCGGTCCAGACGCGCTTGAGATTGCCGATGGACTCGGCTTCGGCGTTGGCACAGGTCTCGGCATCGGAGAACACCCAGAGCCCGTCGACATCGTCGTGCCTGGCCAGCACGCCGGTGAGCTCGGCGCTGCGGCCGGTGACGATGTTGATGGCGCCGGCCGGAACGTCGGAATATTCGATGATCTGATAGAGATCGGTGGCAAGCAGCGGATACTTTTCCGATGGCACCGCGACGACGGTGTTGCCCATGGCGAGCGCCGGCGCGGCCAGCGAGATCAGGCCGAGCAGGGGCGCATTGTCGGGTGCCACGATGCCGACGACGCCGACCGGCTCATGCAGTGCCAACGTGACGGTGCGGGCCGGCGGCTGGTGGACGCGGCCCTCGAACTTGTCGGCCAAGCCGGCATAGAAGAACAGCCGCTCGATCGACAGCTCGACTTCTTCGCGCGCCGCCTTCGCGGTGGCGCCGGTCAGCTCTGTGAGACGCGCCGCAAACTCGTCGGCACGGCCGGACAGGTTTTCGGCCAGATAGTAAAGCACCTGGCTGCGGTTGTAGGCGGTCGCCTCCGGCCAGCCCTTGCAGCCACGTGCAGCCGCGACGGCATCACGCACATCCTTGCGGCTGCCGAGACCGACCTCGCCGGCAAGCTTGCCCTTGGCGCTGGCGACGGCAAGCGAATAATTGCCGTCCGGCCTGACCTGCTTGCCGCCGATGAACAGCTTTGCCGTGCGATCGATAGTGTCGCCTTCCGCCTGCTCGACAGGCTGTGTCGTAGCCATTGCCGGCTTGATGGCCGGGCCGAGCGGCAGTTTTGCCGAGAGATATTCGAACATGCCCTCGCGCCCGCCTTCGCGGCCAAAACCGCTCTCGCGGTAGCCGCCGAAGCCGCAGGCGGCGTCGAACATGTTGGTGCCGTTGACCCAGACGACGCCGGCCTTCAATTGCGGCGCGACGTGCAGGGCGAGGTTGACGTTCTCGCTCCACACCGAGGCGGCCAAGCCGTAGCGCGTGTTGTTGGCGAGCTCGACCGCTTCCTCGGTGTTGCGGAAGGTCATTGTCGCCAGCACCGGGCCGAACACCTCCTCCTGCGCCAGGATGTTGGCCGGCGAAACGCCTGTCGCCAGCGTCGGCAGATGGTAATAGCCGGAAGCCGGCAGCGCCACATCCGGCTGCCAGCAGACGGCGCCCTGCTTGGCCCCTGCGGCGACCAGCCCCTTGACGCGGTCGAGCTGGGTCAAGTCGACCAGCGGCCCGATATCGGTGTTCTTGTCGAGCGGGCTGCCGACGCGCAGCCGGCTCATCCGCGTCTTGACCTTGGCGATGAAGGCTTCGGCGACGCCTTCCTGGACCAGCAGGCGCGAGCCGGCACAGCAGACCTGGCCCTGGTTGAACCAGATGCCGTCGACCAGTCCCTCGACGGCGCTGTCGAGATCGGCGTCCTCGAAGACGACGAAGGCCGACTTGCCGCCAAGTTCCAGCGACAATTTCTTGCCCGATCCGGCAGTGGCTTTGCGGATGATCTTGCCGACCTCGGACGAGCCGGTGAAGGCGATCTTCTGGATGCCGGGATGATTGACGATTGCCGCACCCGCCTCCGGCCCGCCGTGGACGATGTTGACGACGCCCTTCGGCACGCCTGATCGTTCGCAGATCTCGGCGAACAGGATGGCGGTGAGCGGCGTGAACTCGGCCGGCTTGAGCACCACGGTGCAGCCGGCGGCCAGCGCCGGCGCGATCTTCCAGGCCAGCATCAAGAGCGGGAAATTCCACGGGATGATCTGGCCGACGACGCCGACGCCCTTCTGATCCGGAAAATCCTTGTCCAGAGCCTGCGCCCAGCCGGCATGGTGGATGAAATGGCGGATGGCCAGCGGCACGTCGATGTCGCGGCTTTCGCGGATCGGTTTGCCGTTGTCGATCGATTCCAGCACCGCGAACAGCCGCTGGTGGCGCTGCATGGCGCGGCCGATGGCGTAGAGCGCTTTGGCTCGGCTGTAGCCGGAGCTGGCGCTCCATCTCG
>NZ_RZSX01000681.1:0-3532 GCF_004023105.1 Mesorhizobium sp. M5C.F.Ca.IN.020.32.2.1
CCCTGGTGCTGGCCTCGAGCGTGACCGATTTCACCACCGTCGGGCTGTCGGTGCTTTCGTCGGCAACCTGGTCGACGGCGAGCACCTTCATGCTCTGCAGCAGCACGTCGACAAAGCTCTTATCCGCGCCGCCTTCGCCACGCGCCGTGCGCGTTAAAAGTACGTCGACACGATCGCCGGGAAAGACAAATCCGGCGACGCCGAGCACGTCGTTGACCCTGATAGAGACGGCTTTCATGCCTTCGCCGAGCACCGCGGAGAGCGTGGCACGCTGGCCGGGACCGGTGATCTTGGTGGCGAGAACAGGCTCGTTGGCGCTGATCGCCTGCAGCGCCTGCTTGGTGCCTTCGCCAGCCAGCGCCTCTTTCGTCGTCTTGAAAGCTCCGGCCGGAATGGCACCTGCAGGCCAGGCGATTTCACGCAGCTTGTCGGCCGACAGTGTGTCGCCGAATTTCAGCGCCACCGCTGCCACCACAACCGTATCGCGCTGGATTCCGTTTGCTTCCGCCATGGCACTACGCTGGCTGGCGAGCCAGACATTGGCGAGCACCACCGCCAGGACGCCGAACACGCCCGCAAGAACGATCATGATAAGTGTGTTAGCACGCATAGCCCAAGCCCCACGCCCCAAGCCTAAAGTGCGGGAATTCGCCCGTCGCGATTGGATTCAGGCCCGGATCGGATGGGACCCGGGCCTGAGCGTGATCTGGCGATCAGGTTCCGACGCCCGTTCCCACGTTGCAGGTGCCGAGTGGCGATGCTTCCAGCGCGGCGCATAGGCCGGTAAAGCGACCGGTCACCCAACCGCCGATCGCCAGGATAGCAAGTATCGCTGCTGCGGCGATGATGCCGACAAGGATGGAATATTCGACCATGGCAGCGCCGTTTTCGTCGTCGCGGAACTGCCGGGTCATCGTCATGAGCTTCTTCATGCCAATCTCTCCCTTTGGAGTTTGAACCCGACGAGACGAGCCAAGGATGAAATCCATACCTGAGCATCCCCCGTCATCTCGAATCTAAGTCCCGGCGAAAACCGGAGTCAAACGGGATTAACGGATCCTTAACTATCAAGTACATGGCCGCGCCATAATATTGCCATTCTAACACTGATCAAGACATTGATTCGGCTGAATTTTCCATCCGCTTTAACCATTCGTTCACAATTTGGCCGCGGATACGGCGAAAGCGGGGCAGCATTAGTGATGATGCATATTCCTTTATATCTAAGGCCTTAGGTGAGTTCCATGACACCTTTGTGGCAAAAAAGGCACTTTGCATTGAAAGGCGAGCCCCCGTGTTGCATTAGGACAGCTCCGCTGACCAAATAAACGTCGCATTTTCTGATGCTTGATCTTAACTATGTGTGAAGTATTAATTTGCATGGTACGCAGCTGGCGCTTGTACCATCCGTGGTTAACGCTTAGTTTCAGCGTGGGGATTAAACGGGGAAGAAGCGTGATGTTGGGCCGATTCACCAAGGGGCCAGGCGAACCGCGGGTCGAGCCAAGGGTTGAGCCGATCGTGACGTCGCCGGTAGCGGCGCTTCCCCCGGGAGCCGATGTCGAAGCGGCAGGTGACGATTTCCTGACGCTCAAGGTCGAGCTCCACCGCCATCTGATCGACCGGTTCAATCTTGCCGCGCTTGAAACGGCATCGAAGGACGAGATCCTGAACGAAATCCGGCCAATCGTTCGCGAGTTCGTTCGTGCTCGCGCTGTACCGCTGAACGCGCGGGAGCTCGACAGGCTGACCAGTGAGACAGCCGACGAGATGCTGGGCCTTGGCCCGATCGAGCCGCTGCTCAAGGACGACTCGATCACCGACATATTGATCAATACCCACAAGCGCGTCTTCATCGAGCGGCGCGGCGTGATCGAGGAGACGGCGATCCGCTTCCGCGACGAGGCGCACCTTCTGCGCGTCATCAACAAGATCGTCTCGGCCATCGGCAGGCGCGTCGATGAATCGGCGCCGATGGCGGATGCGCGCCTGGAAGACGGCTCGCGCGTCAACATCGCGGTGCGGCCGGTCTCGGTGGATGGCCCACTGGTGTCGATCCGTAAATTCTCCAAGAATCCCTATTCGCTCGAGCGCCTGATGGCGCTCAACTCCATTCGCCAGCCGATGATCGAGCTCCTGCGGATCGCGGTGCAGTCGCGCAAGTCGATCCTGGTTTCGGGCGGCACCGGCAGCGGCAAGACGACATTGCTCAATGCGCTGTCTAGCTACATCCCGGCCAAGGAGCGCCTGATCACCATCGAGGATGCCGCGGAACTGCAATTGCAGCAGCCGCATGTCGGCCGCCTGGAGACGCGCCCCCCGAATGTCGAGGGCAAGGGCGAGGTTCGTCAGCGCGAACTGCTGAAGAACGCGCTGCGCATGCGGCCCGACCGCATCATCGTCGGCGAGGTTCGCGGCGAGGAAGCCTTCGACATGCTGCAGGCGATGAACACCGGCCACGAAGGCTCGATGACCACCATCCATGCCAACACGCCACGCGACGCGATCTCCCGCCTCGAGCAGATGGTCGGGATGGCCGGCATGCCGATGACCCATGAGTCCATCCGAGCGCAGATTGCGTCGGCCATCGACATCATCGTGCAGACGCAGCGTCTTTCGGACGGTGGAAGGCGCGTCGTTTCAATCTCCGAACTGACCGGCATGGAGGGCAATGTCGTCCAGCTTCAGGAGATTTACCATTTTGTCCGCCGGGAGGTGACGCCGGAGGGCAAAATAATCGGCGATTTTCGCGCTACCGGCGTCCGGCCACGCTTTGCCCCGGAGGCGGCGACGCTTGGCCATCATTTTGCCAAGGACGCCTTCAATCCGCAGGTTGCGCTCTGATGCCCACCGGTCAGACTTTGCTCTACTTCATTTATGTGCTCGCGGCCGCCTCGACGATTCTCGCTGGCGAGGCCCTGTATTTTTCCTTTGCCAAGCGCCGCTCGCGGGTCAGCACGATTAACCGCCGGATGAAGCGTCTGGTTGATGAGGTTCCGGCCGAACTGACCTTGCAAGGATTGCTGCGCGAACGCGGGCTGACGGATTCGGGCGACTTTGTGTTTGGCCTGATCGGGCTGAACAGGCTCTATACCCAGTCCGGTATCACCGGGAACCCGCTGTCTTTCGCCGCGACCTTCCTGCTCGCTGGCCTGGCATTGGCGTCGGTGTTGTCGATCTTTTTGGGTTTCTCGACCTTGGTATCGCTCATCGTTTTTTTGGTGGTCGGATTTGTGCTGCCGCTTCTTGTTCTTCGGCGCGCCCGCAACAGGCGAATCCAGAAATTCGCGAAACAGCTCCCGGATGCACTGGACATGATCGTTCGTTCACTGCGCGCCGGACATCCGGCTTCGGTGGCGATTGGTCTCGTCGCCCGCGAAATGCCTGATCCGCTCGGCACCGAATTCGGCATCGTTTCCGACGAAATCACCTTCGGACTCAGCATTGAGCAAGCCGTTCGCAAACTTTCCCAACGCGTCGGCTTCGAAGGTCTTCATCTGCTATCGGTGTCGCTGTCCATTCAATCCAAGAC
>NZ_RZSX01000682.1:0-3531 GCF_004023105.1 Mesorhizobium sp. M5C.F.Ca.IN.020.32.2.1
CGCACTGGCGGTTCAATAGAGGCGTAATTCGTCACCAGTGTCTGTTGCTCGCGGGGGGAAACCCGCCCGGCCTTGAAGGCGCAAGGTATCGAGGCGAACGACTGATCGTTAGATAAGCATACGCCCCACAATTGCCGAGCTTGGCCTTGGATTGCGGCCCGGCGCTGTGGTCGTACAGATCGGACTGACATTCGCATTTCTACCTCGCAGGCAGCATCGACGCGAACTAATCGGCTGAACGTCCGAAATGGGTGGAATCTGTCTCGTCGATCGGAACGAGCAGGTAACACCAGGAACGGCCCTCCCCGAATGACCGGAGTGGGGCCGAATGCTGACTGGCAGCTTTGAGGTTCGAATCATAAAAAGCGGACCTTCGGGCCCCCGCGAGTACCGACGTGATCTGACCCAAACCGGCGCTTGCAGAGCCGATTTGGCGGCTCGTAAGCGGATGTTGACTGGACCAGCGACTTTGCCGCGTTCTTGTCGCTCCAATTGAAATCGGCTACGGCACTAGGTGACCCCGCTCCAGTCATTCCCAAAGCCGTGGGCTTCTCCAAGCCGCCGATCAGCGGCATGGAAGTGGCATGTCCCTTAGCCTGCTTGAGCGCGGCGAACGTCCAGACGGGGCGATTCTGACGTCGCGACTTTGCCAAGCTGGAAGACCTCCGTCGCTTCGCCGCGCCCCCGCAACCTGTGCTTGCCCGCCGGGATCGTTTCGAACTTTTCGTCGAGCCGCGACGCGGTCTCGCCGGAAATCGCGATGGCGGTCGCAGCATCCGGTTCGAGCTGCTTGCCGAGGTCCTGCAGCCGCTGGCTGACGTTCACGGTGTCGCCGACTATCGTATAGTTGACGCGGTCGGATGCGCCAATGTTGCCGACGATGACGGAGCCCGTATGGATGCCGATGCGGACATGAAGCGGAGGCCGGCCTTCGCCGGCCGCTTCCAGATTGTCCTTCTCCAGCTCCTCGCGAATGGCCGCGGCGGCGCGGACGGCCGCGGCGGCATGGCCCTTCAGACGGTCCGGCGCGCCGAAGAATGCCAGCATGCCGTCGCCCAAGAACTTGTCAACCGTGCCGCCATGCGTGTCGACCTCGCGGCACAGGATTTCGAAATGATGGTTGAGGAGTCTGGCCGCAGCGGCAGCGTCCATCCGCTCCGACAGCGTGGTGAAACCGGCGATATCGGTGAACATGACAGTCACGACCGCCTCGCGCGGTTCGGCGATGCCGATCTCTCCGGTGCGCACCAGCTTGGCCACCAGCGAGCGCGGAATATAGGTCGAGAATGCACGCAGACCGATCAGCATAGCATTGAAGGCCGAAGCCTGGTTGTCCAACTCCAGCACCCTGCTGCGCGGCAGCGGGGTCACGCCGTCGAGATCGAAATCGGCGACGCGCGTGGCCTGGCCGGCGATCGCCTGGATCGGTCGCGACAGGCGCCTGCCAAGCAGGATCGCGACTATGACCGCCACGGCCATCGCCCCAAGACCGAGCAGGGCCGATCCCATGACGCGCTCGATCTCGTCGCTGATCTGGCTGGTCTCGAAATACGCGCCGAGCGTCCAGGGCTCGTCGCCATAGCCTGCGATCTTGCGGGTAATGGCGATGTACGTGGTGTCGCCGCTCCACTCGGACGCATTGTCCACGCTCAGGTCGATCTCGGCGATTTCTATGTCGCGGGCGTGGCGCGTGTCGAACTCCCGCTCTACCTTGCGGGAGCCATATGCGGCCAATACCGGATCGCCATACGTGGCCAGCGGCGTCAGTGGCAGGACGCCATTCTTCAGAGCGTCGGGATCGGCCAGCCTTTGGTCGGCGAGCACGCGATCTTCGCCATCGAGAATGAAGGCATGCGTGCCAAATCGCGATGACAGTTCCCGCGTGATATCGGACAGTTTCTGCAATTCGACCGCCGCGATCACCCAGGCCTGCGTCACGCCATCACGTGCCAGCGGCACGGAGACATGCGCGTATAGCCCGAACTCGTTAGCCACGAACGCACCCCATTGGCGTCCGTCGACCTTTCTGCGTTGCTCGAGGGCGGCGCGGACTTGGGACGACTTCTCGGGCTCGGCCGGAAAATGCTCGATCGCGCCCGTTGAAACGTTGTTTTCGACGGACCGCGCGGCGCCGCGGCAGACGAGGTCGGGGGTGCAAATCAGCGTCGCCTCGACCCCCGAAGCGGCAGCCAGAGCACCGGCAACGGCTGCAGACATCGCCTCGTCGTCGATCTGGAACTCGCCCTGGGCATACAGCTGCGCGATGCCGTCCACCGCGTTCTCGGCGTCTCCCATCTCGGCGCGCAGCGAGTCCTCCATCGCATCGATCAGGAGTGTCGACTGGGCGCCGAGCAAGTCGAACGTGTTGCGAAAATTGGCGCCGACCGACAATGCGAGCACGCCGCCGACCGACAGGAATACGAGGCTGCCAAAACTCAACGCCATGATGACTGCAATGGGGATGCGACGCCGCTTCTTTTCGGGGCGGGCCAGACGCACTGGTTGTGCGGAGGTGCTCATGCAGCCAATGTCGCAATGCGCCACCGGATTGCAAGCCCGGCGACGGCTTTAAGAGAGGGCGCGCCCCGAATGCAGCCTCCTTGCTTGCTTCGGTGCCTAACGCATCAACCCAATGTTCACTTCGGAAAAATGTTCTCAATTTCTGCTTATGGCGCCAGAAGCGGACCTCCACAAGCGGCCAGGAATTTCACCCGATTCTTTGAGGCACACGAACTGAGTTCCGCCGTGTGTTTAATTCGCGGGCGGCAGTCGGCCGCTGTTCCATCCCGTCAGCATTTTTTTGGAACGGCTGGGCCAACCTTGTGTTTTCGTCCTCAATGTGGACAGCTACGCCGCGGTACTATTTCTTTTGCGAGCACGAGGCAGGCGTTATTCCCGATTTGGATGGAATGGATCTTAAGGACGAGCCTGCCGCACTTGCCCAGGCGATGGTGGCTGCAGGGGATCATGCGGTCGAATTCCCTGGTAGGCCGCGAAGCGCTCGTCGGAACCATTTTGCTCGTGAAGGACAAGGAGCAACGCTGTTCAGAATGCCTTTGATCGATCACGGCGAATAGTGCTCCGTGAGACTGATCCGCTTGTGGCGTTCGTCGGGCAAATCAAGGGACCGCACATAACCGGTCGACCATACGCCGCGGCATCGGTGCAGGAGCGGTGTAGCGGCGGGGCTTTCCGCCACGCGAGCAGTGGCATGGCAGCAAAGGCTCGACCCGATTCCTGCTTACCGGTCTGGGTGGGCCAAGCGAACACCGGGTCGCCTCCCGCCGAGCACGCGCGCTAGAGGCTTCGCTACAGCCAATACGGTCGGACGCCGTAGTAGTCGTAAACGCGGCGGCCACTCTCGGCATTCCAGTCGAAATCCTGGTCGCGACCATAGCGCGGAGCGCCTTCAACTTGCTCCTTCGTGATGTCAATGCGGAAGCCTGCAAGGCTCTCGTCATAGTCGAGCTTCTGCCACGGCAGCGGATAGTAGTCGTCGCCAATTCCAAGAAAACCACCAAAGCTGAGAAC
>NZ_RZSX01000683.1:0-3525 GCF_004023105.1 Mesorhizobium sp. M5C.F.Ca.IN.020.32.2.1
CAATGCCTCACACGCGGTTGCCCCACGAAATCGCGCCAATGCCAAGTCGATGCGCAAAGTCATGACCGACGCCGAATTGAAGCTCTGGAATGAGCTTCGCGCCCATCAGCTGATGGGCTCGGGTTCCGGAGACAATTTCCGATCGCTGGTTACATCGTCGACTTTGCTTGCCCGGAAAAGGAACTTGTCGTCGAAGTCGATGGTTCGCAGCATGCCGATGCCAATGAAGGCGATGAGGCGAGGACAAAGCGTCTGGAACAAGACGGCTGGACCATCCTGCGCTTCTGGAACGATGACGTCATTCTGACATTGACAACGTCTGCCAGCATATCGTCATCGAGGCCGGGCTGGACAGGCGCTGATCTTTGCCTTTGGCGTAGCGGCAGAGTCCCCCTCAGCCAATTCGCCTCGCCTCACAAACCCGCCATCGGCGTCCACATCACATCCTCGACCCGCATCGCCCCCGTCGCCAGCATCACCAGCCGGTCGAAGCCGAGTGCGGCGCCGCTTGCCTGCGGCATGATGGCGAGTGCGGAGAGGAAATCCTCGTCGATCGGATAGCGTTCGCCATAGACGCGCTCCTTCTCGTCCATCTCGATGGTGAAGCGCCGGCGCTGCTCGGCGGCGTCGGTCAGTTCGCCGAAGGCGTTGGCCAACTCGACGCCGCAGCAATAGAGCTCGAAGCGCTCGGCGGTCCTCGCATCATCCGCACTCGGCCGGGCAAGTGCTGCCTCCGAAATCGGATAGCCGTAAAGGATGGTGGCGCACCCCCGCCCCAGCATCGGCTCGATCTTTTCCACCATTACCCGGCTGAACAGATCGGCCCAATTGTCGTCCGGTGCGGTGCGTAGGCCCACCGCAACCAGCGCCGTGTACAACGCCTCACGATCAGTGCTGCCGTCGGCGGCGACCGTGGCCAGCAGGTCGATGCCGGCATAGCGCGCAAAAGCCTCGGCGACGCTCAACCGTTCCGGCTCGGCGAACGGATCGGCCTCGCGGCCGCGAAAGGAGAAACGCTTTGTGCCGGCCCGCTCGGCGGCCAGCGCGACAAGCCCGGCGCAATCCTCCATCAGGCGCTCATAGGTTTCATCAGCCCGGTACCATTCGAGCATTGTGAAGGACGGATGGTGCAAGGGGCCGCGCTCGCGGTTGCGATAGACGGCGCTCAGGCTGAAGATGCGCTTCTCGCCGGCGGTGAGCAGCTTCTTGCAGGCGAATTCCGGCGATGTGTGCAAATAGAGCGGCTGATGCTGCCCGTCGGGGCCGATCGCATCGGTGGCGAAGGCCGACAGATGCGCCTCGTTGCCGGGCGAGATTTGCAGCGCCGCCGTCTCCACCTCGACGAAGTCGCGGCGGGCAAACCAGTCGCGCAGGGCCGCAGTGATGGCATTGCGCAGGATCAGCCGCGGCCGGCGGTCGGCGTGAACATCAGGCGTCCACCAGGGCGAGGCGGCGGTCATGACAGAAGGATTCGCATCGAGGACTGGCGATTGCAGCCAAGATGCGCTAGGCCGCACCGGACGGCTCCCGCAGCCGATTTGCGCCAGTCGGCGCTCCCAGGCCAGTCAACACTCTTAGGAATGAAGCCCGTGAAGGTCATCGCCAGTTCCCTACGCAGAGGCAATGTCGTCGAAAAGGACGGCAAGCTCTATGTGATCCTCTTTGCCGAAAACATCCATCCCGGCAAGGGCACGCCGGTGACCCAGCTCGACATGCGCCGCATCTCCGATGGAGTGAAGGTTTCGGAGCGCTACCGCACCACCGAGCAGGTCGAGCGCGCCTATGTCGAGGAGCGCGAGCACACCTTCCTCTACCGCGATGGCGAGGGCTTTCATTTCATGAACCCGGAGAGCTACGACCAGGTCGCGGTGTCAGAAAGCGTGGTCGGCGAGATGGCGCCTTATCTCACGGAAGGCATGGCGGTGCAGATCTCGCAGCACAACGGCATTGCCATCTCGCTGGTGCTGCCGCAGCGCGCCACTTTCGAGGTGGTCGAGACCGAGCCGGTGACCAAGGGCCAGACGGCATCCTCGTCCTACAAGCCGGCGACGCTGTCCAACGGCGTGCGCACGCTGGTACCGCCGCACATCAGCGCCGGCACCCGCGTGGTGGTCATGACGGCCGACGGCGCGTACGTGGAACGCGCGAAGGATTGAGAGGTTGGGCAATGCGCGTCCAAGATGACGCTGTCGCGATGGGCGCCCGTGATGAAATTTGGCGCCAGGCGGGCGACAGGCGTCGCGTGCTGGAAGCCGACTGGACGCGCGGCGGCTAGTAGCGGGAGCAAATCGCGTACACAGCTGCCAGATATGTGAGTGCAATCGTGACGTAGGAGACCGCGAGTTCAGCCGCGATCGAGGAGATTTGAAGCAGCGTCACCTGAAAACCCTTTGTTAACTCTAACTCGCTAATACGCCTTAATCCTGTCTCTTAACAGCCCCAACGTATATGGTGAGCGCTCGCTACGGCGCCTGATCGTCGCAAAATGCTGACGTAGAGGCGCAACCCACGATTGCCCCGTACCACGATGCGGGCCGGGAAGAGCCTTCTTCACTGGACAGTGTAGCGGGGATTCAGCCAAGGATAAGACCCGCTATCAGAACCGTAAGGATCATCGACAGCGGAACGGCAAGAAGGCAGCACGCCTCCAAAGTGTTGATTTGCCAAGAGTTCATCGGGCGCTTCCCAGTTGGATTCCTGTCTAAACGGGCAAACCGGGACGGCAGTTCCACGAAAGATCTCCGGCCTCATCCACGCCGCTCATCGTGCCGATCGGCGCCAACCCTCATTCCCGGTCATCCAGCGAGCGCGCGCCAGATGCGTCGCCCAAGCCCGGAATGCCCGTTCCGGCTCCTGGTTCGGATCAATGTGCAGAACGGTGTAGGCGACCTCACGCCAATCGGCCCCGTCCGCCGAAGCATCGAGCAGCCGGATGTAAGTCAGCATGCAGTACTCGTCATAGGCGGTCAGCACCGAAGACGTCGGCGCCACGTCTGCGAAATGAGGGTCTAGCGGTGGCTTTGGCATTGCGATCTACCAGCAATGGCGCACCGTAACAGGCCGTCGAGAAGCCCGCGCCCTTCAATTGGAGGACGCTGGCGGATCGAGGTTCGCCTCTAGCCTGATCACCCATTGGTTCGGCGTCCCGCCGTCCGTTCGCGCCCTACCCCCGCGGCCGCCGCATCAGCATCATCCCGTAATGCACCGCCAACAAATCCAGCCCGACCTTGAGCAGTTTGGACACAACGTCCCGCGGCTCGCCCGTCTGTTCGGCGAGGCTCTTCACCGTTTCGCCATGGCAGCAGACTTTTTGCACCACGCCTGACACCTCCCAATGCGAAAGCGCGCTGGTGGCGTCGGCATAGGCGCGGCCGGCCGACAGGATGCGGTCGGCAACGCCGCCGCCGATGCGGCCGCCGTCGACGCGCTCCGTCAGCGCCATCGGCTTGACACCGTCCTGTGCCGAGACGCGAAAATCCTCACGGTAGCGCATACCCGCCTCGCGCTGCTGGCGCGACAGCGAGG
>NZ_RZSX01000684.1:0-3523 GCF_004023105.1 Mesorhizobium sp. M5C.F.Ca.IN.020.32.2.1
GTGCGGGTCATGCCGTAATCGTGGAATCGAGCGGGCGGCAGCGAGCACCGTTTTTCCCCAGGCGACGCCGATCGTGTCACCTGGATCGACCATGGATGCGAGCAACCGTCCTGCCGCTTCGCCGATGCGGCGGTCGGGATCGTTTGGATCGAGGTCGGGGATAACCGCCGCGCCGCGAAGGCCGTATTTTTCCATGAGGCGCCGCGAGGCCAACGTGCGGGCAAAAGCGTCGTGATCGACCTGCACGGCGACAAGTCCGCTTTCGCGTGCCTCCTGCAGATAGTTTACCACGCTCGCCCTGGAGACATTCATGACCTTGGCCACTTCGCTCTGGTTGAGCTGGTCGACATAGTAGAGCCAGGCAGCCCACGCCACCGCGCTGTCGAATTCGGGCGGCAGTGCCGAGAGCCCAGATGTTCGGACCACGTCGATGTCGGCGTTGGCATTCATGTCCCTTTTTCCGCAGGTTTGCAGAACGAAGTCAAGCGTTGCGGGCAGATGCTTGACAAAAGACAGTGATAGGTGACTATTGTTCGATGGCGCAGCGCGCCTGTGTCTGGACTAGAGAGTTGCCCCCACAAGAGGACGCCATGACGAATCCGGCAGCCGGATCCTGGACGACTTTAATCGACGACATTTTGGACGGGAACTGGACCAGCCCGGAGACCGGAAAAAAGGCCGTGGTGCCTTATGATCGGATCGTCATCGAAGAAAGCCTCGACGGGCGGGCGGCCGATCTCGTTTCGGAGCTCGGTCTGGGTGAGCGGTTCACCGTGGTCGCGGATGCTGCGACCTATGATGCGCTTGGCGAACGCGTTGCGCGCGAACTGAAGACGCTCGGCCCTGTCGATGTCCTGATATTGGACCACCCGCACGCCGACATGGCCAACGTCGAAAGCCTGGCCGTCAAACTCGCGGATGCGGATGCCGTGGTCGCGGTCGGTTCCGGCACGATCAACGATCTCTGCAAGTTCGTCACCGGAAAGAACGAACGGCGCTATTGCGTGTTCGGGACGGCCGGTTCGATGAACGGCTACACATCGACGACCGCGTCCATCACACTTGAAAGCGGCCTGAAGGTATCGCTCCCTTCCCACGCGCCATCAGGCTTTTTCGTCGACCTTGGCGTCTCCGCTGCCGCCCCGACCTATCTGTCAGCGGCGGGGTTCGGTGACTGCCTTTGCCGCTCGGTCGCCCAGATCGACTGGTGGATGTCGCACCGTCTGCTTGGCACTGCCTACCATCAGGTCCCGTTTCTCATCCAGGAAAAGGATGAAGCGGCGCTCAACGAGCGTGCGGCAAAGCTTGCCGAACACGACATAGAGGCCAATGGCTATCTCTATCGCGTGCTGACGCTCTGCGGCCTCGGAATTTCCTTCACCGGCGTCTCCAATCACGGTTCCATGGGCGAGCATCAGATATCGCACTACATAGACTGCTTCGCCGGCGAGCGTCACCCCGGTACGCTCCACGGCACCCAGGTCGGCGTCGCTTCGCTCACCATGGCGCGATTGCAGCAAGCAATGCTTGCTAGCGACAAGCCGCCGGTAGTGAAGGCGACGAAGATCGATCCTGACGACATGGTCCGCCGCATGAGCCCGGCTGTCGCCGCACAATGTCTCGACGAACTGAAGAAGAAGGCCTTCGACGAGAATGCCGCCGCCGCATTCAACGAGCGGCTGCAGGAGCTCTGGCCGACACTCAGGCAGGAGCTCAAGCAATTCATGGTGCCGGTCGACGAGATGCAGCGCCTGCTGAAATCCACCGGCGGGCCGATCTCAGCCGCCGAATTGGGCACGCCACCCGATTTCTACCGCGAAGCCGTCGTTCATTGCCGGGAGATGCGCAATCGCTTCTCGTTCCTCGACATTGCTGCGGATGCAGGAATACTGGAGGATTTTGCGCGTGGGGAAGCCTGACGGGATGCGCGGCCTCGCCGAATTCAGACCCGAAACTGCGGCGCGCATTCGCGGCGTCTTCTGCGATATCGACGACACCTTGACGACCGAGGGTCGTCTTCCAGCCGACGCCTACCGTGCGCTCGAAAGTCTGCACGAGGCGGGCCTTGTGGTTGCTCCCATTACCGGGAGACCGGCAGGCTGGTGCGACATGATTGCCCGGTTCTGGCCGGTGACCGGCGTGGTCGGCGAAAATGGCGCTTTTTACTTCGCTTATGATCAGGCAACGCGAAAGATGATCCGGGTTTTCGCCGCGAGCGCTGAGGAACGCCGGGAAAACAGGCGCAGACTCACGGAACTGGAAAAGCGTATTGTCCAGGAAGTGCCGGGTTCGGCCGTATCCGCCGACCAGCAATATCGCGAAGCCGATCTGGCCATCGACTTTTGCGAAGATGTTCCAGCTCTGCCGATCTCCGACGCCAGGCACATCAAGCAGATTTTCGAGGAAGCCGGCGCTGTCGCCAAGATTTCGTCGATCCATGTGAATGGCTGGTTTGGCCGATACGACAAGCTGTCGATGACGCGCCGCTTTGCGAGCGAGAGGCTGGGAACCGATCTCGATGCCGAAAGGCAGGCCTACGCGTTCGTCGGAGACAGTCCGAACGACGCTCCGATGTTCGGTTTTTTTCCGAGCTCGTTCGGGGTCGCGAATGTCATGGACTTCCAGGGACAAATCGATGCCGAACCCGCTTTCGTCGCCAGGTCGCGGGGTGGACGCGGCTTCGTCGAGGTTGCCGATATGATCCTGGCAAACCGGAGGTCGGGGGTGGTCTGATCGGCCGGCGCGAAATGTGCCGCCCGCAAACGACGCAAAGGATGCTGCAGGCGATGGAACCGAACCAGGGACGGCTTAGGAAAGATTCGATGCCATTCTGCTTTCAGAGGAAAGCGAGCGCGATGCGCCAAGCAAAATCGCACAGCACCTTCGGTTGCTACCGCAATCCCGGCCGGTGGATGTCAGAGCGAACTCCCCGTCTCCTGATCGGTGATGAGGCCGGTGAAGAATCCCTTTTCCAGGAGCTTGGCCATGATGCCGACCTTATTCTTTCCGCCGGAAACAAGGATGCGTTTGGGAATGTTCATTGTGTCGAGAGGGTAAACCCCGACAATGCGTTCATTGACGGGATGGTCGATGAGTTCGGCGTTCCGGTCGAAGAAATAGCCGAGAAAGTTCCCGATCGGTTTCATTCTGAGGATATCGTCGAATTCCTCGTCGGTCATATAACCGACGCTCCGAAGCGTCGAGCTGGTTGTGCCGCCGACGCTCATCAGCGCAAGGTCGGCGTTCAGTGCCTTCTGGATAACCTCGCGCGCGCTCGGTTGCTGCAGGATCGTCTCGCGGCTGTCGCGGCTGTCGCAGATGATCGGTCCGGGGAGATAATAGGATTCGGCCTGGGTGCGCTGGGCAAAGACGGCGGCGGCGTCGTATTTGTCGATCGACGACCGGCGCGACAGAGAGCCGAGAAGCGGTACGACGGTAACGTTCCTGAGGGCCACCGGTTCGATGTTGGAGGCGAGCCATCTCATGGTTCGGCCCCACGCCATGGCGACCGTCATGTCGTCCC
>NZ_RZSX01000685.1:0-3521 GCF_004023105.1 Mesorhizobium sp. M5C.F.Ca.IN.020.32.2.1
ATCTTGACCGCACGGGCGCCCGCCTCACGAACGAATTCCTGGATGAATTCACGGCGCTCAAGCCACACAACTTTTTCGGGGACTATGTGAGTGAACGCTGTGCCTTGCACGATGCAATAGCGGGAATGCCTGAAATCGGAATCGACTTCATGGCTCTCGCACCGTCGGAGGATCTGCTGGCATTGCTGTCCACGGTCGACAGCTCCCTGTTCACGGATGAGCTGCACTCGATCTACAGCGTCGTCATCATAAATGGACCGCTGGGACTTGGAGGGCCGGAGGCCGGGCTTCTGACGGGCTGGGCTGATGCGGTTCTTTTCGCCATTCGCTGGGGCAGGACGCGACGCAGCATCGCACGCGGTGTTTTGGAAACGCTTGCTAGCGATGCGTCAGATTCGGCCCCTGTGGGGAGCGTTCTCACGCAGGTTAATCTCAAGAAGCACGCCGGCTACCAGTTCGGGGACAGCGCTGATCTTTTGCTCGAGGAAACATCATGAGCGTCACAAGCGGACTTCGAAGCAACGATGGTTGCGGAAATCGCGCAGGTATCGCCACGAACGGATTGGACCCATGATCATTGAACTCTTCGGACCGCCTGGATCCGGCAAGAGAACCTTTGCTCACGCCCTTGCCCGGCGACTGCGGGAGGAAGGGTACCACGCCAAGGTTGCCCCCAGTCACCGCCCTCGCGAGAGGGGATCGAGTGTCGATCTTGGAATCTTTCTGGCTATTTTCAGGATCGTGTCGGCAATATTTTCAACATTAAAAATCCTGCTTTCGCCGAGAGGCAGGATCAAGGATCTTTCAACGTCGCTTTCCATGATAAGAGTGATGCCGCCAAAAAAAAGGATATGGCGGGCCCGGCTCTGGCAGCACATATTGAAGCTTTCGCGCCGCTGGGATGAGGCTAAGCAATCCAGAGAAGTAGTCATATTCGATCAGGGCTACGTCCAGGCGATTGCGTCGTTGGCAATGTTCAATGGATCCGCAGACAGGGTAGCGCTGGCAAAGGCGCTCAGTCTCGCGCCCGCAGCTGATTTCACACTCAGAGTTGTTGCGCCACGCGCGATCGTTGAGACGCGCTTGCAGCAACGGATGGAGCATGAAGCGCCTGCGGAGCGAATTTTCGAAGCAGATTTTGACACAAACATGCGCACGTTTGGGATATTTCAAAGCATAAATGATATTCTCGTCGGGGCCGACCGAAAAATCATTCCGATCCAAACTCTAAACGATCAGTCCTCGTTAGAAGGCATTCAGTGTGTCGAGCGGAGGATAATCTCGAAAATTTTGCAAGCCGGAGGTCGACCTGCGGCCAAAGGCAGCCAAGGCCATAAGATACTCGAGGTTGACCAAAGCGACGTCGACGATTGTGATGTGAAGGCCGCACGAACTTCTGCGGCCTCTCTTGCTGCGGCGGATGTAATTTTGTCCCACCAGGAAGACATGGGTCGGACTCTCGGCTACGCTAGCATCTTCGCCCTTTTGATCTATATCGGTGGCGCGGGGTTGACCAGCTTGGCGCAGTTGTTGATTGCCCGCCTCGTCGGTTCCACCAGCTATGGCATCTATTCCTATGTCCTGGCCTGGACCACCCTGCTTGGCTATCTTGCAATGCTTGGTTTCAATGTCTCCCTACTGCGCTTCGTGTCCGCCTACCGGGCAGAGGGGCGACTTGACCTGGCACACGGTGTCGTCAGGTTTGCTCTGCAAAGATCGCTGGCGGCGGCGACACTGTTCGGCATGATCGGCGCCGCTCTGATCTTTTTCTTTTCAGATCCTTCTCACAAGGAACTTGAAATCAGCCAACTCCTTGGCATGGCAGCCGTGCCTTTGTTCACCGCCTCGGCCTTGGGTGCAGCACTTGTTCGTGCCTTCGGCGGTGGTGTCTCAGCCCTTTTGCCAGAACGCATCGTACGCGACGGCCTGTTGGTGATGTTGCTGGGAGTCGCGGCCCTTTCCGGATCATGGACCCTCGACGCCCCCCTGGTGATGCAAGCGGTGCTGGCAAGTTCGGGCATCACAGTCGGACTGGTGTTCATCATGGCGACGAGGTTTCAGCCGCCTGGCTTGCGGCACACTCAACCCAGCGACGCGTCGCAAGAGTGGTGGGCGGCGGTTCCACCAATCATGCTCATGGCCGGGCTCGATGTTTTCATCGGTCGGGCAGGGGTTATGGTGCTGGGCTGGTCAGGTCATATTCGAGACGCAGGAATCTTCGCCTTGGGACTGAATGTCGCGTTGCTTGTGAGTCTTGCCCTCGTCGCCGTCGGCGTGATGTTTTCGCCAGCAGCGGCTGCCCTTCATACCCGAGGCGATCGGAAGGGCCTGCAGCAGTTATTTTCGCGAGCCGCCATACTTTCCTCTGCCGGCGCCATAGCGATGGCCCTCCCGCTGGTTGTGATCGTTAAACCTCTCATGAGCTGGTTCGGTGAGGATTTCAGCACAGGAGCACCCATCGCGCGGGTACTGATGCTCGGATATGTCTTTGTCGCGCTATGCGGGCCCCAGCTGAATCTCTTGACCATGACCGGAAACGAATGGGCAGCAGCAGCAGCCATGATCGTTGGCGCAATCGCCGGCATCATAGGCTGTGCGGCAGGAATCGAGCTTTACGGTCCGCTGGGTGCTGCAGTGGGCCTGACGCTTGCATTGGCCGTTTGGAACCTGGCGATGGCGATCTATATCAGAAAACGACTGAAGATCATGCCTGCGCTGATTTTTGCGCTAACGTCGTTCAGAACAGGCGCAGGCGACAGCCGGCACCGGTATCGGTTCTTGCGCTGACCTGAGGTTGTCGGAGCTGGATTCCAAATTCGCTCCATGGGCCGCGCCAACACTGGGCCGCTCCAAAATTGATTTTGCGGATATCAGATCACACTGCGGCGCCGCCCGACAGGTGCGCGGCCGACACATCGGGCTCTCAGACCCGCATGAACGCTTGTGCTGGCTGCAGCATCCGTCCCATGAAAGTGTCGACCATTGCGCTCCGTCCTCGATAGCTGTCGCGGGTGCGGAGCCGACAGCATTGTGAAGGTCGCTGACGCCGGCGCGAGTGCCCAGAACGTCGCCGGGGCGGCAAAGGTACATCGCTGGCCAGCCGTCTCGATGATTTAAACAGCCAGCTTGATCTCTTCTGGCCGGTTATTGCCGATATTGCAGCCGCGATGCGTCGCGATGGTGCTCGGAAAACGGTATAGGGCTCGACGAGGCGTAAACGAGGTGATCAATGCCGAAGTGCCGGCAGCCCCAAGCACATTGAGAAACGCCACGATGTACGACTGCACATAGGCTGCGGCTCAGGGACGGAGTAACGCACGCCGGCCCTGAGCGGTGAGATGCACGGCTGAAAGTCTGAAAACAGCAGCTGAAGGCGCCGAGTCCGCCAGATCCATTCGCAGCGGGGTGAACCCCGGCTCGGCACAGAGGCGTGTAAAACCCGCTTCGTTAGAGTTGGATCATAAAAGGGGTGTGATTGTCGACGCTCACGACCTCGATTCCGTCCGCCCAAGCCGCAAGGC
>NZ_RZSX01000686.1:0-3510 GCF_004023105.1 Mesorhizobium sp. M5C.F.Ca.IN.020.32.2.1
GCCGACGAGGCGGCAGTGCAGGCCGATATTCATCATGCGCGGCCTGCCTGCCTTGCCCTCGGCGTAGAGCGTGTCAAAACTATCCCTGAGATAGGCGAAGAACTGGTCGCCCGAGTTGAAGCCCTGCGGCGTGGCGAAGCGCATGTCGTTGGCATCGAGCGTATAGGGGATGATGAGCTGCGGCTTTGTCGACCCGTCCGGCCCGTCATGCTCGAACCAGTAGGGCAACTCGTCGTCATAAGTGTCCGACACATAGTCGAAGCCGCCTTCTTCCGCCGCCAGCCGCACGGTGTTGATCGACGTGCGGCCGGTGTACCAGCCTGCCGGCCGCGCCCCAGTGACCTCGTAGTGCAGCTGGATCGCCGCTTCCATGTCGCGGCGCTCGTCCTCCGGCGCATGGTCGCGGTAGTCGATCCATCTCAGCCCGTGCGAGGCGATTTCCCAGCCGGCCTCCTGCATCGCTGCGACCTGGTCGGGCGAGCGCGCCAGCGCTGTGGCGACGCCGTAGCAGGTGACCGGTACTTCAGCCTCGGTGAACAGGCGCAGCAATCGCCAGAAGCCGGCGCGGGCGCCATATTCGTAGATCGATTCCATGTTCCGGTGGCGCTGCCCGGGCCATGGCGCGGCGCCGACGATCTCGGACAGGAAGGCTTCCGAAGCCTTGTCGCCATGCAGGACGCAGTTCTCGCCGCCTTCCTCGTAATTGACGACGAACTGCACTGCGACATGCGCCCCGCCAGGCCACTTCGGATCCGGCGGATTGGCGCCGTAGCCGCGCATGTCTCGTTCGTACCGCATCGTTGCTCCTGCCGGATTGTGTGATCAGGATAGTCGAAAGCGCCGCTTGCGCATTCCCCCGAAAATTTTGAAAGTGTTTTTGCAGCACTCCGCTCGACCGGGACTTATGCATCGCCTTTAATTGGCGCACAATTCGTCAAACATGTTCGGCTGTACCGGGCATGTTTGACTGTACCGGGAATGGGAGCAGCCAGTGGCGGAAACGTCGAAAGCCGAAGGCGGACGTCTGACGACCCATGTCCTCGACACCGCGACCGGCCGGCCGGCGGCAGGTCTGTCGATCGAGCTTTACCGCATCAACGACGATATGCGGACGCATCTGAAGACGACGGTCACCAATGCCGACGGCCGCTGTGACGCGCCGCTGCTTGCCGACGCGGAATTCCGCACCGGCGAATACGAGCTGGTCTTCGCGGCCGGCGACTATCTGCGCCGGCAGGGATTGAGGCTGCCGGAACCGGCCTTCCTCGACAGCGTGCCGATCCGCTTCGGCATGGCCGAGCTGGTGCACTATCATGTGCCGCTGCTTATATCGCCCTACGGCTATTCGACTTACCGAGGGAGCTGACACATGGCCGGGCTCAAGCCACGCAATGAGATACGCTTCATCCTCAATGGCGAGCATGTTGCGCTGACCAGGGTCGCGCCTGAGCAGACCTTGCTAGACTGGCTGCGGCTCGAGCGCACGCTGCGAGGCACCAAGGAAGGCTGCGCCGAAGGCGATTGCGGCGCTTGTACCGTGCTGATCGGAAGGCTCTCAGCCGGCCGGCTGGTGTATGAAAGCGTCAATGCCTGCATCCGCTTCCTCGGTTCGCTCGATGGCACGCATGTCGTGACCGTCGAGCATCTGCGTGGCGACGGCGATAGGCTGCATCCGGTGCAGCAGGCCATCGTCGACTTTCACGGCTCGCAATGCGGCTTCTGCACGCCGGGCTTCGTCATGTCGCTTTACGCTCTGTGGATGCGGTCGCCGGAGCCGTCGGATGCGGCCATCGAAAAGGCGCTGCAGGGTAATCTCTGCCGCTGCACCGGCTACGAGGCGATCGTCCGCGCCGCGCGTGCCATCTCCAGCTACGGCAAGGCGGCAAAGGACCCGCTGTCTGCGGAGCGCAAGGCGATCGCCGAGAAGCTTGCAGCCATGAAAGACGGTGAGCGCATCGAGATCGGCGCCGGCAAGCAGCGGCTGGTCGTGCCGGTCGATGCCGACGACCTCGCCGCCGTGCTGGACAAGGAGCCGGGCGCCACCATCGTTGCCGGTTCGACCGATGTCGGCCTGTGGGTGACCAAGCATATGCGCGAGATTTCGCCGGCGATCTTCATCGGCAATCTCGACGGGCTCTGCGCGATTTCCGAGGACAAGGGCGTCATCTCGATCGGCGCCGGTGTCACCTATACGGAGGCCTTTTCGACGCTGGCGAAACGCATCCCGGCGCTCGGGACGCTGTTCGATCGCATCGGCGGCGATCAGGTGCGCAATATGGGTACGATCGGCGGCAACATCGCCAATGGCTCGCCGATCGGCGACACGCCGCCGCCGCTGATTGCACTCGGTGCGCAGCTGACGCTGCGCCGGGGCAACAAGCGGCGGACGATCCCGCTCGAAGATTTCTTCATCGCCTATGGCAAGCAGGACCGGCAGCCGGGCGAGTTCGTCGAGGCCGTGCATGTCCCGGTACCCGCGAAAGGCACGAAGTTTGCGGTCTACAAGATCACCAAGCGTCGCGACGAGGACATCACCGCAGCACTTGGCGCATTCCTGCTGACCCTGGCCAGCGACGACATGGTGACGGATATCCGCATCGCCTATGGCGGCATGGCGGCAACGCCGAAGCGGGCTTTTGGCGTGGAAAAGGCGCTGCTCGGCAATCCCTGGACGGAGGCGACGGTCGAGGTGGCGATGGCCGAATATGCCAGGGATTTCACCCCGCTGACCGACATGCGGGCGAGCGCCGAATACCGGGCGCTAGCGGCACGGAACCTGCTGTTGCGCTTCTTCGCCGAGACCAGCGGCACCAAGGCGCCGATCCAGGTTTCGCGGCACGAGGCGGTGTGATGACCAAGCACGCTCCCAACCTCAAGGCGCAAAAAATTTCCGGTGGCGTTGCCGCCGACCAGCGCCATGATTCTGCGCACAAGCATGTCAGCGGCACGGCCGTCTATATCGACGACATGCCGGAATCATCAGGCACGCTGCATGGCTGCCTCGGGCTTTCGACGGCCACGCACGCCACCATCACCAGCATGGACCTGTCGGCGGTGCGCGCAGCACCCGGTGTCGTCGACGTGCTGACGGCGAGCGACGTGCCGGGTGAAAACGACATTTCGCCGACCGGCCGTCACGACGAGCCGGTGCTGGCCGACGGCAAGGTACAATTCTTTGGCCAGCCGATCTTCTGCGTCGTCGCCGAAACGCGCGAGCAGGCGCGCCGCGCCACAAGGCTGGCCAAGGTCGAATACAAGGAATTGCCTTTCGTCACCGACGTCGGCGTGCTCGATCCCAGCAAGGACAAGCTGGTCACGCCGCCGCTGACCCTGAGGCGCGGCGATGCAGCGGCTGCGATCAAAGCGGCGCCGCGCCGGCTGAAGGGAAAAATGCGCATCGGCGGTCAGGACCATTTTTATCTCGAAGGCCAGATCGCCATGGCCATTCCCGGCGAGGATCAGGACGTCACGATTTATTCCTCCACCCAGCATCCGAGCGAAGTCCAGCAC
>NZ_RZSX01000687.1:0-3503 GCF_004023105.1 Mesorhizobium sp. M5C.F.Ca.IN.020.32.2.1
GGTGCGACGAGCAGGCAGAACATCGCCCTGGCCCGCTGCGCGTCGTTGACCGACGACACGGTCGCGACGGTCGCTACGGTCGCCTGAATCCCGTTCATATCATAGCTCCAAGCCGCCCTGCGGCAGATCGATTGGGGGTTTCAGCTTGTCGCTCATCCGAGGCCATGGCGTCCGCTCAAACGGCCGGCTTGACCGCATGCACGAAATATTGGGCTCCCACAGGCATCCTGGTCAGGAACCGCTCCAAGGGTCGCAATTTTGCGAGCACGCGTGGGAAAAAGATCCGGTAGACGACATCGGATTTGGAGAAGCCGGCCGCAGCCATTCGCTTGCGCAAATCGCGGCTGTTGATCAGAATTGCGTTCTCGTCGAAAGCACAGTTTCGCACCGCATGCGTCGTCAGCGGATTCCAGGGATTGTGCTCGAACAAAAAGAAGCTACCACCACCGGTCAGCACTCTCTCGATCTCCTTGATCAGGCCGACATGGAGGTCTTCAGGGATGTGATGGAACACGCATGCGGCGAAGGCAAGATCGAAACTTGCGTCGTCATAAGGGATCGTTTCGCCGTCGAAGTGCCTGAAATCGGCTTGGCCGGGAAAGCGCTTGCGGGCGATGTCGAGCGACTCCGAGGAGGGATCGAGCAAGGTGATTTCGCTGTCGGGAAATGCGGCGCGCATGGGCCCCAGCGAATTGCCGACGCCCGCGCCGAAGTCGAGTATCCGCCGCGGCTTCACGCCTGAGCGGGCGAGCCTTGCCGCGACATCGTCGATCTTGTACCGCGCGAAGAAATCCGGGGTTTCGCCGCTCAGCCGGATACTTGCGGCATGCTGCTGCTGATATTCCAGCGCGAACTGATCAAACTCGGCCTGAAGCACTCGCGGCTCCCTTCGCCAGTTCATGGGCCATTTCCTGAAGACGATGTACGGGCAGTTTCCCGGCGGCAGGATCATGGGCAGCAATCTCGTTTATGAGGTAAAGCGGCCGCCGCTTGGTCTCCATATACATGCGCCCGAGATATTCCCCGAAAATCCCAAGGACCAGAAGCTGAACGCTGCCGAGGATCAGGACGATTGCCGCCAGGCTGGTCCAGCCGGGCAACACGCTGCCGGCAAACCATGAGAAGAGCGTGTAGCCGAGCGCAGCAAGCCCGAGAAAACCGAAGATCAAGCCGAGATGCGAGGCGAACCGCAGGGGCACGATGGAGAAGCTCGTCATCGCATCCATTGCCAGAAGCACCATCTTCTTCAATGGGTAATGCGTGGTGCCTGCGAAGCGCTGGTGCCGCTCATAGGCAAAAGCCACCTGCTTCAGGCCGATCCAGCTCACCATGCCGCGAATGAAGCGGTAACGCTCGGGCATCGCATTGAGATGATCAAGCGCGCGGCGGCTCATAAGTCGAAAATCCCCGGAATCGAGCGCCATCTCGACGTCCACCATCTTGCGCAGCAGACGGTAGAACAATGCGGCGGTTGCGCGCTTGAACCAGCCTTCGCCCTGGCGCTTCACCCGCTGGCCATAGACGACGTCGAACCCCTCATCCATCTTTGCCATCATGGCGTTGAGCAATTCCGGCGGGTCCTGGAGGTCGGCATCGAGAATGAGAATGCGCTGGCCGCGGCAAAACTCCAGGCCGGCGCTGAGCGCAATTTGGTGGCCGTAATTTCGGGCGAGGTCTATGCCGACGACGTGGCTGTCCTGTTTGGCGAGTTCGAATATGGCCTCCCGGGTGCCGTCGGTGGCTCCGTCGATGACCAGCACGATCTCGTAGGAATGCCCCGCTTGTTCACGGCAAACGGCTGTGACGCGCCGGTAAAGTTCGGCGACCCCACCGATTTCATTATAGCACGGCACGACAACCGACAGCGCGACAGCGCGTCGCGCCGCGATTTTCTCTGTTTGCGCCAAAAGCCCAGCTCCCATGGTTAGAACGGGAATAGGCCGAATTTGTTAGAAAATTGATAAGCCACTCATGATTGCCGGCCCGCGACGCCAGATAAGCGAAGCGTACGGATGGCCGGGCGCGTGCGACGGTGATACGGCGAGGGCAGACGCTCCGCCAAATCGGCGGCTCAGCCTTCGGCCTTGAAGTTCTTCGCTTCCTTCTCGACCTTGGGGCTGTTCTTGCCGTGCTTGCGCATCAGATCCTTCGCTTGGTTGGGCGAAACGTCGGTGGTCTCGGCCAGGCGCAGGGCTTCCTCGTCGTCCGGTTGGCGTTTCTTCCGATCGGCCATAGCGGTCCGTTTTTCAGCCATCACAACGCCTTTATGCTCTTGGCGATTTCGTTCAGCACCTTGCGATCGGTGCCGTGGCGCTTGATCAAGGTGCGTGCCTGCTCGGGAGTGATGCCGGCTTCCTCGGCGAGATGCCTTACCTCATAATCTTCGTCGCCGGCTACTTGCGAGCGATCACGGTTGTCGGTCTTGGTTTTGTCATCGGGCATGACAGTTCTCCTTAGAGCTAGAGCATAACGACGGAGATTTCGTAAGGTTCCTTAATTGCATGTGGCCCAAAAGTGCGCAGCGGTTTTGGGATAACGACATGCATAAACAACAGCACTGCATGTCGCCCAAAGTGTGCAGCGGTTTTGGGATAACGACATGCATGAACAGCACTGCATGTCGCCCAAACTGCGCAGCGGTTTTGAGACAACGACATGCATAAAACAAAAACTGAAAGCGCGTCGCATCGATCTCTTCAGACGTGACGCGCTTTAATGCCGCCTTCGCGCACAAACAGATGGGCTTCCTTAGCGGCGGCCGTGAATGCCCGCCGCGCACTGCCAACCGCCCGCCGCTGCTCCATCGCATCCATCATGGCTTTCAAGGCCGCGCGATATTTCGGCCCGCGCTTTTCGTCTGGCCATTTGTCGACCAGAAGCGAGGCCGCCTGGACCGTCCTCGTCACAGAGAGGGGGCGGCCGATCCGTTCGCTCTCGATCGTCACCGGAACGTCGAATTGTTCATCACGCATCACCGCCACTCCTTTACTCGAAGGACAGCAACGGCGCAGCGGGACTATTCGTTCCGATGACGAATGGCGTGATCCATCCCGATCACAATTCATGGTTACTGAGTGGCTTACGTCGCCGCTCTAGTTCCGACAGTGCGCAAGCTAATTGGGCGCAGAGCGGCATGCAATTAGCGGGACCGATGGTCGAACACGACCCCCATGGTCCTACCAATTGCGGTCATCACGACAAGCTCGACCAGATGGTCGTCGCTGTCCTCAAAAGCCGGGGCTGCCCGGCGGATGGCGTCTATTGCGGCTCTGGTCGATATGGTGTCGCCGGCGCGAAATTTTGAAAGCGCAGATGAAACAAGTTCTTGGGCCGTCAAGTCAACGACAGGCACTCTCGAAACGATGTTCATTGACCTCCTCCGCCATGAACCCTCCCCCAAAAGAATGATACGCCGAATGGCGGTTTCCGCTAGCGAAATAGTGGTCCGACCAGAGGCCAATCGGACCGCCGACAGTTGCCTTTTTGCAGGGCTCAGCGCGACC
>NZ_RZSX01000688.1:0-3497 GCF_004023105.1 Mesorhizobium sp. M5C.F.Ca.IN.020.32.2.1
GATCTACACCGTCTGGTACAACTTCATCAAAATGCACAAGACGTTGAAGATGACGCCGGCAATGGCGGCTGGCGTGTCGCAAACTCTCTGGTCGATGGAAGGACCTTTGCGAGAAGATGGACGCCGTTGCGCCGAAGCCGGGAAAGCGCGGCCCTTACAAAAAGCGCGTGGCCGAAAATTCAAACTGAGACACTACCAAATGATTGGGTCTCTTGGGCGCGAGAATCTGGGTCGACAACCACCGCCCGAATTGTGCCGAGTTGCCCGGGAAACTGCGAACTCCCACTAGGTGACCGCTGAATGACCCGCCGATTAATTGCGGAAGAGCTCGAAGGCGCCGCCGACCGTATCGCCGATATGCCGCGCGCGGATCTACAGATCATTCTGCGGCGGGCTGCATTAATGCTCAGAAACGTCTCAGGCGTGCCGCTGGAGCCGACCACCACAGACGCGCTCGATTCCATCGCGGCTGAAATGAAAATTGGCCGGTCGGAACTCATCCAGATCGTGCTGCGCGAGTGGCTGGAGACGAACGCTTACCTGCCTGTCCGAACGATCGACGAGGAAAGCGAAACAGACGGCAGCGCCTAGGCTGGGGAGGGACAGGTATGTAAAAGACCCGCCGCTACATTTTGCGAAGCGACGGGCCTCCATGAGTGCCGTGCATTGGGGTGCCCGGTATTGCTGACCATGCAATTGCGGTGCCAGACGTATTGACCCATTGCGGGGCACCTAATGGCTTCTACACAGCGGAATTGCCGCCCACGTACTTCATTTGCATGTTTCTATTACATTAGAACTGGCAAATATATATCCATCCATGCGAGAGCCCCTAAGGCTCGCTGGTCAGGCCCGGCGGTCTCCCTCCCAACCGTAAGCCGCTGGGCCGCTCGAAGCTTGCAGTGGCGCCGGGCCACTTTCAGCCCCTTCGTTCGAAAGTTGGCTTCCAATCGCGATTGCGCGCCCGCTGCTGGCCCTCGTAGTCAGGAATGCATGTGAAGAACACCGGCCGGCGGTCACGGCCGGCAGCCTTGCAATTCGAGCAAATAAAGAGCCCGACCAGGTCGTCATGCATCGAGCCGTGGTCACGGCCGAGCCTGTCAATTAGCCCCTGGATATCGAGCTTCGTCGATTTGCAGCACATGGGTGCCCGCAATTGACATAGATCGATTCGCGGGCTGCCAGAGTGTCGGCGAGGGTCTTTTGGGGCATGGCGATCTCCGTTGAAGGGCTCGCCGCAACGGAGAGGAATATAATCCTGATGCCTATGTGAAACGCAAGCGGGTCTGTTACCTAAAGCCAACCATTTCGACCGGCTATGTACATCCACGCACCAGAAATGAAGGTTGCGGCGCCCAAAATAGCGCCGAGATAGAGCCGGCCTTCGCGGGACGGACCGGCGCCTAAATAGAAGGCCGTTGCGAGGAGCAACAAGCCAACGCACATGATGCCCATCCCAATTTTCCGCATATAGCTCCCAGTTCCCTTATTCTTCTCGAAAATCCTGCAGCGTTTGTAACACGGGTCAGTGACGAGGATGGGAAAGTGACGGTCAGGATCGATGGCCGAGGGCCAGTCACTGTA
The DNA here is from genome assembly GCF_004023105.1 of Mesorhizobium sp. M5C.F.Ca.IN.020.32.2.1. NCBI lineage: Bacteria > Pseudomonadati > Pseudomonadota > Alphaproteobacteria > Hyphomicrobiales > Phyllobacteriaceae > Mesorhizobium > Mesorhizobium sp. M5C.F.Ca.IN.020.32.2.1. The sequence goes on from NZ_RZSX01000688.1 coordinate 1,585, forward strand.
GATGTCGCAACAGTGTCGCGCGAGCCCGCACCTAAGCTCCGCGGATCTCGGTAGCGAATCCGACCAGCGCGAATCTCGACAATGCCTGAAGCTTCAATAAGAGTGACTAGCCGCCTGGTTTTGCTTGAACGTCGCGGGACTGCGAGCCTCTTGCAAGACCGATTAGATGTCGAATAGGTGTTCGGCCCGATACCGATCTCGTCTATGATGTCGGGCGTGTTGTTGTGCGGGCCGCCGACCTGCTGTCGATCGGCCAAACTTTCATCAGTTCGGATGGTACGGCTTCATCAAGTCGGCCGAGTCGGGCTCCGGCCCAGCCCAACGCATGTAATCCGACGGCGCCAAGATGAGCGGCATCGGTTATAGATGGTCACCATCACTCGTTTGGCTCGCAGGTCACAACGGAAAAGGTGTGGATCAGCTCACCGGTTCGGGCCTAATCCCTCTACTCGTCAACGAGGCCGGCCAACGCGAATGACTTGCCCGACTTCATTGGCGATCGCGCCAAGCTGCTTTTTCTTGACGGATGAATCAAGCGTCTGCCACTCGAAATAGCCGTCGATCGGCACCAGGCAGGCGTGCGAGGCATAGGCCCTCTTGAAAAAGACCATGGCGGCGATCGCTCGCAGCTTGCGTTGTTGACAGCCGGCAACGGGTGGCGGGCGTCAGCCGACGCCACCCGAGCACAAGGCCATGGAGCCGATTCAAAGCCGCCGGTCGACAGCTCTTCCCTTACGATGATCGGATAGCCCAGGCCTGGTGCCCCGTGATGTTAGATTTGGCGGAGTCGCGTCCACACATTACGGCACTCAATCGAGGGATCGGGGGCGCCAAAACCACTAAGCATATCCGCCAATTCACGCGATCCAACTTCCTTGCGTCGATATCTCAGGTCACGAAGAACGAGGTTGATGTGATTGCAAGATTCGGGGAAAGGGTGGCGAACTGTATTTGAGATGCACCCCCTGCCCCGTCGCTGTCGAAAGAGAGTGCTCCGGTTGAATTGTTGTAGAGGATACGGTCGGAACTGTCGTGCGCGGCCGCACCCGCAAAAAAAGCGGTGGATGTGAGCGCGCCCGAGCTCAGCCCGGTAAAGATTGCGTTGTCGAGGTGGATCTTGTCCTGGAGCTTGTTGAAGTCAATAACCCTGTCGATATTGCCGGCCCCCAGAGCGGTATTGAAAACGAAGGCATCATTGCCGCCATTGCCGGTCAAGGTGTCGGACCCGCGGCCGCCATTGATGACATTGGCGCCTGCATTGCCCTTAATGGTCTGGGCGAACTCATTGCCGGTGAGATTGATTGCCGTGGTGCCGGACGGGTTGGTGGTGGCCAGAAGCTCGACCTGCGAGCCGGCCGCAAGCGCATAGCTCACCGAAGCGTGCACCCTGTCGATGCCACCGCTCACTGCCTCAACCACCTTGTCGCCGGCATTATCGACATAATAGGCGTCGTTGCCGCCATAGCCGATCATCGTGTCGGCGCCGCCGAGGCCGTTGATGACATTGGCGCCGGCATTGCCCTGGATGGTCTGGGCGAACGCGTTGCCGTTGAGGTTGATTGCCGTCGTGCCCGACTGGCTGGTGGTGGCGAGAACCTCAACCTGCGAGCCGGCTGCAAGCGCGTGGCTCACCCCAGCGAACACCCTGTCGGTGCCGCCGCCCACCGCTTCAACCACCCTATCGCCGGCATTGTCGACGTAGTAGGTGTCGTTGCCGCCGTAGCCGACCATCGTGTCGGCGCCAGCGAGGCCGTTGATGACATTGGCGCCGGCATTGCCCTGGATAGTCTGGGCAAACGCATTGCCGGAGAGGTTGATTGCCGTCGTGCCAGACGGATTCGTGGTGGCGAGAAGCTCGATTTCCGAGCCGGCCGCGAGCGCATAGTTCAGCGAGGTGAGCACCCTGTCGGTGC
>NZ_RZSX01000689.1:0-3496 GCF_004023105.1 Mesorhizobium sp. M5C.F.Ca.IN.020.32.2.1
ATGCCGCCCTTTTCAAGGCCGGCCTTCAACGTCTCGAGGTGTGCTGCGGCGACGTTGACGTCGGTGACCACTGCGGCGCGCGTGCCGGGCAGGCGGCGCGAAATTTCGCTGCCGGCGCGCAAAAGCAGGCCGGAGCCGATCAATATGTCATAGGCACGATCGCCGAGCCCGACTTCGACGGTGACGTTCGTATTGGTGCTCACGACCGCACCTCGCCTGTCGCGGCCGCAACGCCGAAATACCCGCAAAGCGCATTCACCACCTCGGCCGCGATGACCTCCTTGCGATCGTCGCGGGTCGGCACGGTGACATCGGCGGCTGCGTAGACCGGATAGCGCTCAGCCATCAACCGCTCGATCACGGCGCGGGGGTCGGCGCTTTTCAGGAGCGGCCGGTTCTGCTTCTTGGAAACGCGGTCCATCAAGAGGTCGATCTCGGCCTTCAGCCATACCGACACGCCATGGGCGGCAATGGCCTCCCGCGTCTGCGCACTCATGAAGGCGCCGCCGCCCGTCGACAGCACCTGCGGACCATGTTCCAGCACGCGCAGGATGACCCGCTGCTCCAGCGCCCGGAACTCGGTCTCGCCATAGCGTTCGAACAATTCAGGGACGCTCATGCGCGACACGCTTTCGATCTCCTGATCGCTGTCGATGAAAGGCAGTCCCAGGATGCCCGCCACCTTGCGGCCGATCGCCGTCTTGCCGGCGCCCATAAGGCCGACAAAGACGATGGAACGGTTGCCCAGCCGGCCGAGCAGCGCGGCATGGCTCTCATCGGGAGGATTTGCTGGTAGTGCGTTCATGACACCATGATGTTTCTAAGCAGGTTCCGCCAAGTGTCCTACGGTTTGGCGACAAGAACTGCGACAAGCCAAAGAATCTAAGCAGGCATTCGTGGGCCAGCCCACGAATGCCTGCTTAGGCCCTCTTTGTCGGCGTATCGACATCAAAAGCCTGATTGCGTCAAGCGTGGCGGCGCCGAGCGTCGTCCGAGCTTCGCCCTTGAATTGGCCGGATTGGCGTCTCATAAGGGCACAGGGTTTGGAAACGCAGAACAAGAAGACGGGCGAAAATTGATGCCGACACTGTTCCGCTTTGTCGTGACGCTCACGATTCTGGCCGGCATTGTCTATGGCACGATGTTCGCTCTGGCGATGTTCGTCGAGCCGAGAAAGACCGAAATGAGCGTACGCATTCCTCCCGAAATGCTGAACCCCAAGAAAAACTGACCCAAAAGAGAAAAACTGACCCAAAAGAAATGAATAGCGCGGCCCGCATCGAAGCCTTTTTGGAAATGATGAGTGCCGAGCGCGGCGCTGCCGAAAACACGCTTTCCAGCTATCGCCGCGACCTCGAAGACGCTTCGGCCGAGATCGACGGCGGGCTCGCGGGTGCCGCCGCCGCCGATATCCGCGGCTATCTCGACGAGATCGCGGCGCGCGGTTTTGCTGCCACCTCGCAGGCACGCAAACTGTCGGCGATCCGCCAGTTCTTCAAGTTCCTCTATGCAGAAGGCCTGCGCGGCGACGACCCGACCGGAACCTTGGACAGTCCGAAGAAGGGCCGGCCGCTGCCGAAGACGATGAGCGAGGCCGACACCGGCCGGCTGATCGACCGTGCAGCGCAGGAGGCAGCTGACGCCTCGCTGAACGATGGCGACAACCTGGCGGCGCTGCGCCTGCATGCCCTAGTCGAGGTGCTCTACGCCACCGGCCTGCGCGTTTCCGAACTGGTCGGCCTGCCGGTCACGGTGGCGCTGCGCGACGATCGTTTCTTCATGGTGCGCGGCAAGGGTGACAAGGAACGCATGGTGCCGCTGTCGGCAAAGGCGCGCATGGCAATGCGGGCCTGGCTCGCTGCCCGGGCAACGGTGCCGGCTTTCGCAGATAGCCCGTTCCTTTTTCCAGCAGCAAGCGACAGCGGCTATCTCTCCAGGCAGGTTTTCGCCCGCGACCTGAAGGGCCTTGCCGCGCGCGCCGGCATCGCCTCTGCGAAAATATCGCCGCATGTGCTGCGCCATGCTTTCGCCAGCCATCTCCTGCAGAACGGCGCCGATCTCAGGGCCGTGCAGCAGTTGCTTGGCCATGCCGATATTTCAACGACGCAGATTTACACGCATGTTCTGGAGGAGCGGCTGGTGCGGCTGGTCAACGATCATCACCCGCTTGCCGACTAGACGTCATATCGCTATGTGAGGACGACGTTCCACCGCCCGGCGACTCTATTTCCCAGGTTCCGTCAGTCATTGCCTCCCGGCTTATCGGTCCGCTCAAGAATGTACAATTACCTCGATTTCGAAAAGCCGGTTGCCGATCTCGAAGGCAAGATTGTCGAGCTGAAGAAGCTCGCAGAGAATGGCGAGGCGGTCGATGTCGGCGATGAGATCAGCCGTCTCGAGAAACGCGTGCGTGACGCATTGCGCGACACTTATAGGGCGCTGACCCCGTGGCAGAAGGTGCAGGTGGCGCGCCATCCGGACAGACCGCATTGCGTCGACTACATAAAGGGCCTGTTCAACGATTTCACGCCGCTTGCCGGCGACCGCAATTTCGGCGAGGACCAGGCGATCGTCGGCGGCTTCGCCCGCTTCCGCGGCGAGCCGGTGGCGATCATCGGCCAGGAAAAGGGTTCCGACACGGCCAGCCGGCTGAAGCATAATTTCGGCTCGGTACGGCCGGAGGGCTATCGCAAGGCGGTGCGGCTGATGGAACTCGCCGATCGCTTCAACATCCCGTTGCTGACGCTGGTCGACACGGCCGGCGCCTATCCCGGCGTCAATGCCGAGGAGCGCGGCCAGGCCGAAGCCATCGCCCGCTCGACCTCGGCCTGTCTCGGCCTGAAGGTGCCGTCGATCTCGGTGGTCATCGGCGAAGGCGGCTCGGGCGGTGCCATCGCCATCGCCACCGCCAACCGCGTCTACATGCTCGAACATGCCATCTATTCGGTAATCTCGCCGGAGGGCGCCGCCTCGATCCTGTGGCGCGACACCACCCGCTCGAAGGATGCGGCGACCAACATGAAGATCACCGCCCAGGATCTGCTGGAGCTGAAGATCATCGACGCCATCATTCCCGAACCGCTCGGCGGCGCCCATCGTGGCCCGGAAACGGTGATTGCCGCCACCGGCGACCTCATCGCCAAGACGATGAAGGAGTTCTCCGGCGCCAACACCGATTTTCGCGAGCAGCGCCGCGAGAAATACCTGGCTATGGGGCGAAACCTTTAGCGCAAGATGGGTGTCCGCGCCGTAATGTGGCGAGATTGAGCGCTTCCGCCACAAAAATGCCGCGGCATTCGGTTCAATCAAATTGCTGTAAGGGGATGCGTCCGGCGCTTGCGGTAAGGAATTTTCAAGGTTAACGGGCTTAGGGTTGGGCCTGACGGCGCTGATGCCTGCGGTCCGAAAGAAAAGACATAGCCATATCCATGTTTGCCAAGCTTGCCCGCACCGGACTTCTGATTGCCGCGATAGGCGTCGCCGGCTGCAATGATTC
>NZ_RZSX01000068.1:0-12871 GCF_004023105.1 Mesorhizobium sp. M5C.F.Ca.IN.020.32.2.1
GGACCCGATTCTGCGCCACAGCCGCCCAGACTTTCGGCTGGATCTCGTTGTCTTCAGTCAGGTCGTGACGGACAGCGATCCCCGTCATTTTGGTGAAGCTGTCGGACACGCCGGCCTTCAGGCTATCCACCCAGCTGCCGCCCCAGGCGCGCACGATGATCTCCGCCGGCTTTTCCGGTTCCTGCGCATAAGAACTGCGCAGGCCGAGGGCTGAGGCGCCGCCGAGCGCGGCGGTGGCCTGAAGGAAGGTTCTGCGGGAAAGATGGGATAATGTCGGCTTGAAGCGCTTCATCTGCATTCTCCTCTAGGTTTGACCGGTTTCCGGTTCTATCGAAAAACAAGCATGTCCCTGGCATTCCACCCCAGGAACACGCTTTCGCCTATGTCGAACTGCGTGTGCGCGGCGGGATCATGGTCAAAAACGCGAATGACCTCGTCGCCAATCGCGGCGCAGGCTACCTCGTAAACCATGCGCTCGCCTTCGAAGATCGTATCGATGACAGTCCCGGCCAGCACGCAATCGAGCTTCGACAGCTGAGCAGCGTCGCCGGCGAGACGGATCTGCTCGGCGCGGATCGCTCCCGACGCCTTGCCGCCCTCCCCAGGTGGATTGACCGGATCGCCGATTTTTCCGGCAAGCGTCAGAGCACCGCGAAGGATGGAGACGTCGCCCCCTTCCGATACGGACCGTACCGTACCGGCAATGAAGTTGGTGACGCCAATGAAATTGGCGACGAAGGCGTTGCGGGGCTGGCGGTAGGTATGGATTGGCCGCGCCTTCTGCTGGATCTCGCCCTGATCCATGACCACAATGTCGTCGGAAACCACCAGCGCCTCGCGCTGGTCGTGGGTGACGTTGATCGTGGTGACGCCGAGCTCTCGCTGGATGCGGCGGAATTCGAGCTGCATTTCCTCGCGCAGCTTGCGGTCGAGCGCAGCCAGCGGCTCGTCGAGCAGCAGCAGGTCGGGCTCGAACACCAGCGCCCGCGCGATCGCGACGCGTTGCTGCTGCCCGCCGGAAAGTTCGTGAATGCGCCTACCGCCATAGCCTCCGAGCCGGACCAGCGCGAGGTATCGCTCGACGCGTTCGGGAATGGTGCGTGCATCGCGCCGACGCATCTTCAGCGGGAAGGCGACATTCTCAGCCGCCGTCATATGTGGAAACAACGCAAGCCTCTGAAAGACCATGCCGATCGACCGCTTGTGCGGTGGCACCGCGCTCACCGCTTCACCGTTGATGAAGATCTCGCCGCTGCTCGGGGTCTGGAATCCGGCGATCATGCGCAGGAGGGTTGTCTTGCCGGACCCCGAAGGCCCCAGAATGGTGAGGAACCGGCCCTTCGGTAGATCGAAGGACGCATTCTTGACGGCATGAACCCCATCGAAGTCCATCCCGACGTTGCGGACTGTGACTGCAATTTCCCTGCCGCCTTCCGCTTCCCGCGAAGCTCCGGCCCGGAAAGGCTCCTGCATTGTGGTTCCCCTTTTTGTCGCCGGCCGCATGCAAGGACGTCCAGCGTTGCGAGGTGGTATATACAACCATATACAAGGTGGGTCTACACGGTTCTTGTTGCACCCGCCCTCAGTCGCTCAGATGGATGCGAGATAGCCGCCGTCAACTGGGAGGCAATGCCCGGTGACATAGGCGGATGCCCCGCTCGCCAGGAATACAATGGCTCCGGCCAGATCCTCCATCGTGCCGAAACGCCGCTGCGGTATCTTGGCCAGCATTGCCGTCTGCCAGTCGGGATCCTGATAAAAAGCATCCGTCATCGCCGTATGGAAATACCCCGGAGCGATGGCATTGACGCGGATGCCGAGCGATGCCCATTCCGTGGCCAGCGCGCGTGTCATGCCCAGAAGCCCAGACTTCGAGGAGCCGTAAGGTGCCGCGGTCGGAATGCCGACATAGGAGGTCAGCGAGCAAAGATTGATGATCGCGCCACCGCTGCTGTCGGCAGCCATCCGCCGCGCCGCAGCCTGCGCGCAGAAGAAGGCGCCCTTCAGATTGGTCGATACGATGCGGTCCCACAGCGCTTCGTCCACGTCGAGCGACGGCTGGACTTGCTCATAGCCGGCGTTGTTGACCAGGATGTCGAGCCCGCCAAAGGTATCCGCCGCCTCGTCGACCACCACGCGGATGCGATCGGTGTCGAGCACGTCGAGAGACCGGCAAAGCGATCTTCGCCCGTTAGCGCTAATTCGGTCCGCCGTCTCAAAAAGGGACGCTTCGTCGCGGGCGGTCACCGCGACGTCGGCACCTGCCGCGGAAAGCGCCTCAGCCATAGCCTGGCCGATCCCGCGGCTGGCGCCCGTCACCAGCGCCTTTTTTCCCGTCAGATCGAACAAGGAAGCGGCGTCCATAGTCGCGATTCCTGCATTTTCCGAAATTGCATGCGATCGGATTGGAAACGAACACCAGTTGCGACCGGTTGTCTATACATCTTGCGATCTCGCTGGCGGCGGATCACTGACCAGCGCCATTAGGCCTATGGGAAAATCATGAGTACCGCCATGCGGCAGGGCCGGGGGATGTCGGCGCCCGACGGCATGATTGCTGCAATCTCAAGAGTGAATGGCGACCAGCTTGGCGACGCGGAACTTGGGCGACTTCGGCACGACCGGTCTCGAGATGTTCTCTTCGTGGGAGTTCTGACCTGGGATATGGGCTCATTCAGGACCGGAGCAGGGCAGGGGGAAAGACTTATCGCCTACGGTCTGGTCGCTTTGGTCAGGTTGACGGGCAACCGTTCGCGGCGGCGCTGGAGGGGATGGCAGCGGCCGACGTGACGGCCGATTGACAGCGGCGCAAGCAGACGCGGCCCTCGAAGCCTCGCCACGATTTTCCTGAGTTCGCGACCTGACGCATTCAATACTCTCGCCAGAGACGGCCAATTCACCCATGGCTGCAGGATTTTCTTGCGCCTTGTCCAACCACCCTTTGTTGCATGGCGGGTGGTTGGACTTTGTGCATGGGAGGACAATCAGTATATTAACGGCCCGCCCATGGTGCACGACCCCTGAGGACCTTGCCGGGCTGTGGTTGTTGTTCTTTCGGGGCTATCACGGGTAGCGGCAAGGAAGCCGTATGATTGGTGTCTAAGGTCATTTTTCTGTTGTCGACATCAGGAGCAAATCCGCGGGTCGGATCGCGGTCCGGATTTTGAGCGGCAGCGAGAGACACTCCTGTCGACAAGGCGAGGAGGGCGAAAGCCGTTGCAAGATTGTTCATCGTATTTTTCCTTTCTTGATGAGCAGACCTGCCAATCGGCGCCTCGCGCGGAATTGACTCCTGCTTGCGAAATCGCTGTCGGCTTTCTGTCCCGTCACTATGACGAGGCTTCCTGCTCACGATCGAAACTTACGCCACGCCTGTCGCAGAGGTTTGCCCGAGTGCCAGCGAAATGTATCCGAATGTATGCGAATCTACGCGAGAGCCCCGTAGCACTTGGACTTTTTTGCTTCGACAAGTTTGGCTACAATTTTTCTCGGCCGCCCTATCCGCGTTTGAGCCGTCGATGACCGAAATGCGCCGATGTGGCCATGCGACAACACGCGAATGTCATGATCTTCCAGTGGTTATGGAAGTTCTCCAGCATTGACCGCGGCGCCCAGCAACAGGTCATTGATGATTGTTCGCGACCGTAGCTTCAAATTGTGTGTCGGCTGCGTTGATGTCCCCATGAAAAGATGGTAACGCGATATTAAAGATTGTTTCGGGTCGTTACCTTTGGGCGGGCGAATGGGATTGGTGATACCGCGGGCATGGCTGTGTGCCGGCCTACTGATAGGCTTGATGATGTCCGCGACGCCGATGGAGAAAGCTTCGGCCGATGCGGTGCCTGGTGCCATGGCCACCGGGCAGCGGACCTCCATTCCAGTCGGCTACATGGAATTCTGCCGAAGGCAGGCCGCAGAATGCAGGATACGATCAGGCAAGATCCCGCCGGTTCTTATGACCAGTGGAATGGAAGATAAGCTCGCGTCCGTCACCAAACTCGTGAATAGATCGATCAAGCCCGTGAGCGATTTTGCCGTTCACGGCACGATGGAATTTTGGTCCTATCCTGTCAGCGCGATCGGCGACTGCGAGGACTACGTCCTGCTTAAGCGTCAGATGCTCAATTTGGAGGGCATATCGCTGTCAAACCTTCTGATCACTGTCGTCAGAAAAAAAGACGGCGAGGGGCACGCAGTGCTGACGGTCAAGACCGACAAAGGCGATTATGTGCTCGACAACCTCAACGACGATGTGAAGCTTTGGTCGGAAACTGGATATAGATTTCTAAAAAGGCAATCGTCCACGCATACCGGGCGCTGGGTCGCGATACTTGAACACCCCGATGTTCTGGTCGGGGCAGTCGACTGAACCTCTCGATTTGCGACTGAACAATACCTGGCGCACCCGCGCCATGCCCGAGAATGGCAGGAATGCGCCAGCCAGCCTTTCGATTACCGCTTCATTGAACCTGGGTCTTCCTCCGCCACGATCGATGTTATGGGGCTGCCTGCCGCCGCCAAGCGCGATGCCTGAGCTTTTCGATGGGTGTCTGCCGCAGGCGCCATCACTCGCGGCGCGCGCAGCGCAGGCCGGGCAGTGGGATAACTCCGACAGCCCGGGCGTTTGACTGTTTCCGGACCGGCCCAGGCACGTGGCCCGTGATCTTGAGTCGCACCCCATGCAAGTTCCAACCTCGACGTCGCCTTATTGCGGGCACCAGAAAGTGCTTTCTTGCGCGCTCGAGAAGCCCATGTCCTGCAGCCGGAACTCGACTTCATTCCGCGTCTGATGCCGGCAGAGCTTTCGATTCCGCCCGTTTTATGAACCTACCGAAAATGCTGGGTACCGATGAAATTAAGAGATATGGCACGCGCTGTTGTTTCGAAGAAACGCAGAGGCGTGGCTTGGTATAAGGTTTCTCAGAAGCAGGCCGACAAATACGGCTTCTATGTTTATTCCAGTCATATGATCTGGAAGGACCAGCCATTTTTCCGAAAGGCGCTGCAGCGGGTCAAAAACATCCGCGGGATTCCAGATCCCCGGGCTTTCGTCCTGCAAAGCTGCTTGCGATCGATCGAGCGTATCGATGGCGATGTGGCCGAATGCGGCGTAAGGCAAGGCCGGTCGACGATATTCATGCTGATGAGCGATCTTCGGCCACGGCACTACCACCTTTTCGACTCGTTCGCTGGCCTCTCCGAACCAACCGCAGAGGATCGCAAGCCAAACGGCCGAACGCCATGGAAGTCCGGCGATCTCAGCACCGACGAGAAGATAGCCAGAGAGAATATTTCCGGCTTCAGCAACACCACTTTTCATGTGGGATGGATACCAGAGACCTTTTCCAGCGTATCCGACCGGCGTTTCGCCCTGGTCCATATTGACGTCGATCTATACGAGCCGACACGTGACGCGCTTGCCTTCTTCTACGATCGGGTGTGCGCGAATGGCATGATCATATGTGACGACTACGGCTCTGGACTCTGTCCTGGAGCCCGAAAGGCCTTTGATCAATTCTTTGAAAACCGCCCGGAAGGTATCATCGAGCTCCCAACGGGGCAGGCGATTGTCGTAAAGGCAAGCTAGCGCTGAATGGCTGCGGCTACTTTCCATAGACATCAAGAGAGGGATGTCACGGCGGCAAGGCACGGGAATGTCAATTCCCGCGTGATGACGCCGACGGAGAAAAGTATGCATTGAAAAACTGTTCAACGATCTCCTCGACGACCGATTTCTTTACGTGCCGTAAGTCCTCTCTATAGCTGCGAGCAAGGCCTCTATAGGTGACAAGCTCGAATGAGGGAAGGTAATGGACATTGTCCCGTTCCCGGCAGACTTGACCAAGCACAGCCCGAAGAACGGACTTCCCTTCAGTGCTCGCAGTGACGACATCCATGTCTTGAAACGTCCGAGCCAATGCAACCGGTGAGACTGTGAGAATTATCGGTGCATCGGGCTTGTGTTGACGGACCATGTCCACGGTAGCCATCACGTTGGCGTAGTTTTCCTGAAAGCCGCTGACGTGAAGCGTCGTTTCCTGCATTCCGCCTCCGCCACGATAAAGCGGTTTCTGTGCTGCTGCTTTGCCACTGGATTTGTTGATGAAGACCTCAGTCATTCCGAAGGTGAATATGAATGCCGTGGCTGCATCGAAGCCAACCCGCATCTCTCCATTTATGCTCTCGATCACCTCTCTGAGACTTGCGGAGATTTGGCGAAGATGCCGCGGCGGTACGGGTCCTGAAAGCAGATTGGGCCCCAAGGAGCACGTTTCTTGACCTGCCACCAGTCGTCATGGGCCTGATCCCACAACCCAAGCATTTGCTCGACCTGAAGGCGAACAGTGAAGGTGTTGTAGAAGTTCATATGCTCCTGCCGAGGCAGCTCATCTACAATGGCCTGTGTCGGGTCGAAGCTGATATATCTGTAAGACGGAACGCATGCGATCTGTCTGCTTGTCAATGCACGTCGAATTTCCTGCGCGAAGCAACTCCCCATCGTAAAGAATATATCGTCAGAAGTGAATATTGAGGTTTTGCGGATTGTAATGGTGCCAGAACTGACAAAGTCTGCATACTTCGTGTTTGATTTGTTCGATGCCATCAAGCGAATAGGTTTAATGTATCCGAGTTGGTGGCGGAGTCGAAAATACTTTCGTCGAACTCGCTCTAGCAATGTCACAATTGCTCCATGATCTCCATAGCCGGCCGACGACAGCAATGCCCGACACTTAGTCCGCTTCGCCGCTAGCCGCAATCAGGAGGATTCAAGATTGACTATAACTTCGAACGAAGTCAGACGTCTGGTATCAGTTTGGCGCATGTGTGACGGCGCCGAGAAAAATTTTCATGGATCGGCAGGAGCGAGGGTCGTCAGAGAACGATACATCGCATCGGGAAACGGAATGAGCGCAAAGAAACGAATTTCAGCGGCCCTGGCATACCCGCTGGTCAAGCGCCTGATCGTGGAGAACCTGCCGCCGCACATAAGGCTGTATCTCACCGGTTTGCTGTGTTCGATCGTCGCTGCGGCGGCGACCGGCGCAACGGCTTGGATCATGAGTGTCATGATCAATAGCATTTATGTAGAACGGAACGCTGCCGCCGCATGGGGTATTAGCGCCGTGATTGTCGGCATTTTCCTGGTCAAGGGGATCGCCGACTACTGCCAGACCATCACAACGGGGAAGGTTCGCCGGGCTATCGTTTCGGACCTTCAAAACCGCCAGTTTTCCCGAATGGTGCGTTTCGACATCAACCGCTTCGCTAACCAGCATCCGGCGAAATTCGTCTCCAAGATCATGTTCAACGCGCGCGCCGGGGCCGCCGTTATTCTCACCATCACGAGCAGCACCGTCTCCGATATGCTGAAGCTGATTGCCCTGGCAAGCGTCATGGTCAAGCAGGATCCAATGATGTCGCTGATATCGGTGGCGGTTCTACCCCTGCTATTCCTATCGGTGGGCGCGATAACCAGGAAGCTCAAGGCGCTGGCACGGGGCGAGACGGAGTTGGCAGCACTGGTCCAGTCGATCGGCACGGAAGCCGTCGAAGGTATCCGCACCATCAAGTCCTTCCAACTCGAAGACAAGGCGGCCGCCAGCTTCGCGAAGGCCGTCCGCAAGATGGAAAGGCGCGGCATCCAGATCAACCGCACATCGGCGTTGATGAGTCCTTTGATGGAGACAGGCGGCGGCTTCATCATTGGCCTTTTCATTATTTACGCCAGTTGGCAGACCCTCGGCAACGGCAAGACGCCGGGCGAATTTATGGCCTTCATAACCGCCTTTATGCTTGCCTATGAACCCGCCAAGCGGCTGGCCCGGGTCAATGTCGACATCCAGAAGCAAATGGTGGCCGTCGGTCAGATGTATGATTTGATCGACACGCCCGAACAGCGGCAACTCGCAACCGCGGGTGAGCACCTCACCGATGTCGAGGGCGGCCTCCGTTTTGAAGATGTGGCCTTCTCCTATGAAGGGAATAGCCCTGCGCTGCACGGTGTTTCCTTCGAGGTGCGGCCTCGTGAGAAGCTGGCGATCGTCGGCCGCTCCGGCGCCGGCAAAACGACCATCGTCAATCTCATCCTGCGCCTGATGGAGCCGGACAGGGGCAGGATTCTCCTCGACGGAAAGGACATTTCGAAGATCAGCCTGGCCGACGTTCGCGACAATATCGCCCTGGTTTCACAGGATGTTTTCCTGTTCGAAGGCTCGATCCGTGACAATATTCGGGACGGACGCCCGAACGCCAGCGATCTGGAAATCGAGTCCGCGGCGGACCTCGCCCGGGTCACAAGCTTTGCTTCGAGCCTGGAAGACGGGCTCGACACGCTGGTTGGTCCGAGCGGCACCAATCTGTCGGGCGGGCAGAAACAACGCGTTGCCATCGCGCGCGCCCTACTCAAAAATGCTCCGGTGATTGTCTACGATGAAGCAACATCCGCGCTCGACGGCGAAAACGAACGGGCGGTCATGGAGGCTGCGTTCGACGATGCATTTCAGCGCACTGTGATCTGCATTGCGCACAGGCTTTCAACCATCAAGGCGGCCGATCGCATCCTGGTATTTGACGCTGGTATGCTTGCGGACTCCGGGACCCATGACGAACTCGCCATGCGCAGCGAAATCTATCGCTCGATCTTCCATTTGGAAGCGTCCGCTCCAATCGTCGAAGGCGGCAAAACGCTGCGGCAGAGCGTATTGCGCTGAAGGCCGATGACCAGTTTTTACCACGGTTCCTACATCCGGTATGTGATAGGTGGATTGGGCCTGCAGTTGCGCCGATACACAAAGGCCGTGCGGGCGCTGTATACCGGCTCCAAGCCTCGTTCCGTTCTTGAGCAGCAGGCCAAGGTCGACGCGCTGATCGTGCGCAGGGACTGGACAGGCCTTGAAGCAAGTACCAATGAAATGGCCATCATGGCCGATCGTGTCCGCGACCCGGAGCTGATGCAGAAGGCAGGCCAGGCGTTCGAACGGCTTGGAAACTTCGCGCGAGCGGCCGAGCTTCGGCTGTCCGCTCGCCGGCAACGAAAAGGAAAAGCTGCCAATGAGTGGACCGGAGAAGACCTCGGTTCGGATACACTGCTGATCGATCTTGTAGAGGATGATCCTCGCAGTCTTGGCCGGGTCATTCGCCATGCGCGACTGGCCGGCGCCGCCGCTGGATGTGCGCAAAGCGCGACAATTCGGGTCGAGCCGCGCCTCGTATCGCTTGTGCAGCGGACGTTCCCGAATGCGACCGTGGTTCCAGCGCAGCAGAATGTCGTTGGTGACAAATTTGCGACCTTCGAAAATCTCGCCTGGGTTTTCGGCCGCGATGCCGAAAGACTTGCCGCCGATTTCGTGCCGCTGCGGGTAGATCCTGAACTCGTCCAGACATTCCGCAAGCGCTATCGCTCGATGACCGATCTGCCACTGGTGGGTCTGTCCTGGGGCAGCAAATCACACACCAAGGACGTGCCTGATTTCCCCGAATGGGCACGGTTCATCGCCCAGACACATGCGACATTCGTTTCCCTCCAGTACGGACAGATCAAGCCGGCGCTGCGGCGCCTGCGCAATGGCAATGATGCGCGGCTTATCTATGATGACAGTGTCGACCAGATGGTTGATATGGACCGTTTCGCCGCGCAGATCGCCGCGCTCGATGCGGTCGTAACGATCAGCAATACGGCGGCCCATCTGTCCGGAGCACTCGGTGTTCCGACCATTTTCCTGATCGACGACAAGTTTCAGACAGCGTGGCCAGTGATTGGCGATCGAACCCCCTGGTATCCGAAGGGGCTCGTCATTCGCAAGGAAGGACGTGCGTGGTCGGTGGTGCTCGACGACGTCGGCCGGCGGCTCTCGTCAATCCTGACGGTGCGTTCGACGCCGCCCCGCGACAGTTGAGGTCGCTGTGCCGAGCAGACGATCCATCCTTGAAAAGGCAAAAGCCGCCGACCTGCGCCCGCAAGGTGTTGACGGCAAGCGGCTGCAGAAGGTTCTTGAACGAGCAAAGAAGTTTTTCAGGCGTCCCTCGCGCCATGCTGACGAAAGCGTCGAACGGCATGTGAGCCTGATGGCGCAGAGTGTCGAGCGGCGTGACTGGCAGGCGGCCCGGGACCATGCGCTGGCACTCGGCCTGCTCGGTGAGCAGCTTGGCGATCCCGGGCTTGTCAAAAAAGCCGGGCGTGGACTGAGACGCCTCGGCGGCGGGAATCGTGCCTGGCAGTTGATCGCGTCGAGCAAGCAAGTGCCCGGCCGGCCCGAATGGGATGGCAGTGATCTTGCGGGTCGCAGGCTTGCCGTCGAGCGGCGCGAAGGCGATCTTGCAATCTTCTTCCAGTTCGCGTCGCTGCTGGGGCCGGTGGTCGCAGCTGCCGAACGATGCACCGTTCTGGTCGAGCCGCGACTCGCGCCACTTTATCGCAGAACATATCCTGCGCTCGATATCAGGCTAGAAGGAGAAGGGGAGGTGGCGGCGACGGACGCCGATGTCTTCGCCTGCTTCGAGACACTGGCGAAGCACTTCTGGCCGGATGAGCCGACAGCGCGCGCGCCATTCATTCCGTTGGAGCCGGACCGCCGACTGGTGGCCGAGCTACGCAGCACCTATCTCAATCGCGGCTCGGGGCCTCTGATCGGCTTCGCCTGGGGAAGCCTGAACAAGAGCAAGGACCTGCCGGCTCTGGACGATTGGCGGGCGCTGCTCGGCAATCTGCCGGGACGTTTCATCAGTATGCAATATGGCGATGTCGGGCCAGCGCTCGCCGAATTCGAACGCTGGGCGCCGGGACGCATCATCCATGACGCTTCCGTCGACCAGTTGTCGGATATGGACCGCTTTGCCGCGCAAATCTCAGCACTCGATGCGGTGGTGACGATCAGCAACACCGGCGCCAATCTAGCGGGAGCGCTTGGCGTTTCGACTGTCGTCATGCTTGACGATGGGTTTCGGCTGTCGTGGCCTGCCTTCGGCGAAACGGTAGCCACATATCCAAGCGTTCGACTGGTTCGGAAGGGCAGCCAGGCATGGGCATCCGCAATGCAGGAAGCAGGTGGACGGGTTACGCAAATCATCAGTGGAGTTGGTGATGGCCGGTAGCCAACTCCTTCGCCGGTTCCGCCGCGGTGTCGCGCTTGCAGGCTACAAGTACAAGGTCTGGTTCCGTCGCCACCGGCGGCAGCTTTTCCTTCGCTGGCGTGATGGCGACGTTGCCGATCAGATGGCGGATTATCGGCGAAGCATCGAGGCGCGCGATTGGTCGGCCGCACTGCCGAAAGCCCTGGCCCTGGGGTCGATTGCGAAGTCGCGGGGCGAGGTTCGCCTGCTCGACGAGCTTAGCAAGGCGCTGATGCGTATGGGCGCCTACGGCCCGGCGGCCGAGCTCAAGATCGCCCGGCGCCACATCGTTGAGGGCCACGTCAACGGCGAATGGCTCGGCCAGGATATCTCGAACCAGGTCTTACTCGTTGATCTGATGGAGACCGAAAAGCAGGGTCTGGCCACCGCGATCCATCATGCGAGTTCCGTCGGCCGCGCGCTCGCCCGGGCCGCTCGTTTGATCGTCCTGGTCGAGCACCGGTTGGTGCCGCTCTTTCAGCGGACATTTCCCGCCGCCGATGTGCGAGCTGTCGGTCAGGGGAACAAGGCCGCCTATGGCGAGGCCCAGGCCTTTGCGGGCGTTCAGCATCTGACGGCCGTGTTCGAGACAGATGAGACCACGATCCGGGAGCATTTCATCCCGCTGAAGCCGGACCCGGCGCGGGTCGCTGAACTTCGCGCTCGCTATCGGAAGGATGGCCGGCCGTTGGTCGGCATCGCATGGGGCAGCTCCAATCCTGGCAAGGACCTGCCGCCACTTACGGCATGGCGCGGGCTTATCAGCCGTCCGGACCTCCGGTTCGTTTCGCTGCAATATGGCCAGGTCGAGTCCGACCTGGAGATCCTGACCGATGGCGAGCTCGCGCGTATTCTCCATGACGGATCAATCGACCAACTTGTCGACATGGACCTTTTCGCGGCGCAGGTTGCCGCCATGGACGCCGTGGTAACCATCAGCAATACCGGGGCGCATCTGGCGGGCGCGCTCGGCATCCCGTCGGTCTTTATCCTTGGCGATGGGTTCAAACGTTCCTGGCCGGTCGAGGGCGATTGCACACCCTACTATCCTTCCGCCGTGCTGGTCTCGAAACGGGAAAGGCCTTGGGCCGCGGTGATGGAAGACGCACAAAACCACATGGGCTTGCTCATCAGCACTGTTTGAATCCACCACGCAAGGCATCGCGAGTGTGCCAGGCAGGTCCAAACCGGCGAAGTGGTCAAGCGCCTTTCTTGACGGCAAGAGCATTGTAAACTACCCGGCGGGGCGGCCGTTCTGAATTTCACGGATAAGAGGCGATGCATATCTTTGGGTAGGTCGAGAACCAAGGCGGCTTCTCCTGTCAGCGAAGGCTTTGTGCAGCGGCTCCTCGCCGCGTACCGGCTTGTTCATCCAGGAAATCTGTTCAGGCGCGGGCGTATCTACGCCCGCGGCAGGGCAGCGACGAGGACTGTCTACTTCGTCCCACACAACCGCAACAATGTTCGGCTGCTGGCTGACGCGGCAGAAATTCTGGTTGACCGCGGCATCCGCTGCGTGTTCGCGCATCTCGATGGATTGAAACGTGGCGGCGTAGCGCGACCTGAACTCAACGCCCGGGGAATATCGCATATCGGCTTTGCCGAGCTCGAGCGGATGATCAGACCCGGCGACATGCTGGTGACTGGAAATGACTATGCGCCGCAATTCTTTAGGCGATTCATAGACTCAATCAACTTCGGCATGGTCCGTGTGGTCGGGCTGATCGGCGGTGCGCGACTGCTGCAGCCGCATCGATTTGTG
>NZ_RZSX01000690.1:0-3492 GCF_004023105.1 Mesorhizobium sp. M5C.F.Ca.IN.020.32.2.1
CGTTGGAACGCTTCGCTAAGGTCGATACGTTGATCGTCGACAAGACCGGCACGCTTACCGAGGGCAGGCCGAGGCTGACGGATGTCGTCGGGCTCGACGGTTTTCCTGAGACCGAACTGCTCGGCCTTGCCGCCAGTCTGGAAAAGGGTTCGGAGCATCCGCTGGCCGAGGCGATCGTCGAGGGCGCGCGGGAGCGCGGCGCAGAAATCGGCGAGGCCGGCGACTTCGAGGCCCTCACCGGCAAGGGAGTCCGAGGGGCCGTCAAGGGCCGCGCTGTCGCGCTCGGCAACGCGCTGCTTATGGACGATCTGGGCATCGGCTTGGAGGTGGCGAAGGAGCGTGCCGATGCGCTGCGGTCCGACGGCAAGACCGTGATGTTCGTTGCGACCGATGGCAGGCTTGCCGGTTTCGTCGCCGTCGCCGATCCGATCAAGGCGACAACGGTGGAAGCGATCCGCGCGCTGCACGACAGCGGGCTCAGGATCATTATGGCGACGGGCGACAACGAGCGCACCGCCAAAGCTGTAGCTTCGAGGCTCGGCATCGACGAAGTCAGGGCCGATATGCTGCCCGAAAGCAAGAAGACGCTGATCGATGAGCTGCATGCGAAAGGTGCAGGCGTCGCGATGGCCGGCGACGGCGTTAACGACGCGCCCGCATTGGCGGCGGCCGATGTCGGCATTGCGATGGGAACGGGAGCCGATGTTGCGGTCGAGAGCGCCGGGATCACGCTGCTCAAGGGCGATCTCAACGGCATCGTCCGGGCGCGGCGGCTGTCGCAGGCGACGATCCGCAACATCAAGGAGAACCTGTTTTTCGCCTTCGTCTACAACGCGCTCGGCGTACCGGTAGCGGCGGGTATTCTCTACCCGGTTTTCGGCACGCTGCTGTCGCCGATGATCGCGGCAGCGGCAATGAGCCTTTCGTCGGTTTCCGTGATCGGCAACGCGCTACGACTTCGTTCTCTGAGGCTTTGAGGTCAGATCATGAACATAGGAACCGCCGCAGAAAAGTCCGGCCTGCCGCCAAAGACCATCCGATACTACGAAGACATCGGTCTTCTTAGGCCTGATCGTGCCGACAACGGGTACAGGGATTATTCGACGGCCGACGTGCATCGCCTGCGCTTCCTGCAGCGGTCCCGAAGCCTTGGCTTCTCTGTGGAAGAATGCCGACAGCTCCTTTCGCTCTACCGCGACAAGGAGCGCGAGAGCGCGGATGTGAAGGCCATAGCGGAAGCCAAGCTCGCTGAAATCGACCGGAAACTTGCGGAACTCGCCGGACTGCGGGACATGCTTCGGCATCTGACCGACCATTGCAACGGCGATGACCGACCTGATTGCCCGATCATCGACGGGCTTGCTGGACACGGCACGGTTCAGTGAGGCGTGTCCCCATCATTGCAGCAGTTCTTGTCATCGCCGCGATCGCCGCCGGGACGGCGCTCCCGACGACAGCCGTCGCCCCAGTCGTCGCCGAGCGCCAAGCGTCGATGAAGGCGATGGCGAGCGCCGCCAAGACCATCTCCGAAATTTTTGCCGGCAAGGTGGCCTACGATGCCACAGCCTTCAAGGCGGCAACCGAAACCATTCGCCGCCGGTCCGGAAGTGCCATGGTAGACGCATTTCCAGCGGACTCGCTTGGTGAACCCTCGGCCGCTAAGGCGGATATCGGTCAGTCCCAAGAAGAATTCGCCGCGCTCGCTCGCCATCTCGAAAGCCTGGCAGCTGCGCTGTCAGATGCGGCTGACGATGCGCCCGATGGCATTACGGAAGCCATGAGGATGAAACCCGGAATGGCGATGGGCAGCAACCTGCTCGGAAAACGGGCTGGCGGCGCGGCCGATACCGATCCTTCGAAGATCCCAGCCGAACACGTATTCCATCTGATGCTGCAGAACTGCACGAACTGCCACGCCAAGTTCAGGGAGAAGCGGCAGTAGGCAAGCCATCGACTTCACCCGATGCCGGACCAGGTGACATTGACGACAATCGACAGGAATCCTGCAATGTTCGTACAGCCCGTCGACTACTTCCTCGCAGTCTGGTTCGTTCTGGCGGGCCTGAGCACGGCCTATGTTGCGTGGGACCAGTTCCGCAACAACCCCGAACCCGTGGTGATGAAATGGGGGTTCATCCTGGTCACGCTCTATATGGGGCCGCTGGGGCTGCTGATTTACGTGCTGGCCGACAAGGAGCCGCGGCCAGGCGAACACGAGGCGTTCACCAAGCCGCTGTGGAAGCAAGGCGTAGGCTCGACGATCCACTGCGTCGCCGGAGACGCCACCGGCATCATTCTCGCGGCGGCAATCACCGCCGCTCTTGGGCTGCCGATGTGGATCGATCTCATCGTCGAGTATGTTGCCGGATTCGCATTCGGCCTGTTCATCTTCCAGTCGCTGTTCATGAAATCGATGATGGGCGGCACCTATTGGGAGAATGTCCGCAAGAGCTTCATGCCGGAATTCATCAGCATGAATTTCATGATGGCGGGCATGGCGCCGGTCATGAGCTTCCTCATGATGGGCAGCGACATGCGGGCCATGGAGCCGACCGAGCTCCTGTTCTGGGGTGTCATGTCGTTCGGCGTGATCGTCGGCTTCATCACCGCATATCCTTCTAACGTATGGATGGTGGCCCGCGGCCTGAAGCACGGGCTGATGACCGAACGCGTACCGGAATTCGACAAGGCCAGGGAAGGCAGGCGCGAGCACGCGTATGGCGGCGCGGAAGTCGGGATGGCGGGGCACAGTCACGCTGACGCGCGCTTTGACGAACACGGCAACCCCAGACATGGCAACCCAGGCGATAACTCCGGAGCCGGCCATCATGGATCCAGCTATGACTTCTCCCACGGCAATCGGGGAGGCGGGTCGCGTGGTACGCATGGTGGTCACGGCATGGAACCGGATGCAACTGTGCCGCAACTCGCGGCCTTGGGCGGCGTGTCCGTACTTGCACTGGCGCTCGGCATGATCGCTCCGGCCAACTGGGTGAACCTCACCCTCAGCGCGCGAGACGTAGGCGGCGCCATCATGCCGCCCGGCATGATCATGGACCGCGACACGCCGGCTGCAGCGATGCTGGACATGGCCGCCGTGCATCCTCGCCTGATCACGGCCAGCCATGGCTTGGAAGTTCGCGGCGACCGGGAACTGGAAGCCAGGATGGAGAACGGGGTAAAGGTGTTCGACCTGGAAACCTCGGTCATCCGCTGGGCGATCCTGCCGGACGTGAAAGTCGACGCCTATGCGATCAACGGGCAGGTTCCCGGCCCGCGGCTGCATATCCGGCAAGGCGACCGGGTGCGCATCAATGTCACGAATCGGCTGCCGGAGAGTACGACGCTCCATTGGCACGGGTTGATCCTGCCGAACGAAATGGATGGCCCGGCCGAGATCACGCAGGAGCCGATCCCGCCCGGCGGCAGCTACCGATATGAATTCACGGCGGGCCAGTCGGGGACCTACTTCTATCACTCGCATGACCATGT
>NZ_RZSX01000691.1:0-3489 GCF_004023105.1 Mesorhizobium sp. M5C.F.Ca.IN.020.32.2.1
GCCTCGCGCTTGGCAAGGGCTGCCGGCGACGGCAGAGCTTCGACAGTGCGGTCGAGCAGGCCGCGCGCCTCGAGCGCTGCCATGAAACGGCTCTGATGGGCGATATCGGCAAGGCCGCGCTTGCGGGCAAGGGACAGCGCCAGCGTCTGCTCGTAATTGTTGGACAGCACCAGCGCGCTCACATCGTCGGTCATCTCGGCGAGAAGCTTGTTGCGCGCTGGGCGGGTCAGCGCCCCCTTGCGCATGGCGGGAGCCAGCGCGATCTTGATGTTGACCTCGACATCGGAGCAGTTGACGCCGCCCGAATTGTCGATGGCGTCGGAATTGCAGCGCCCGCCATTCAGCCCGAACTCGATGCGGGCCCGCTGCGTCGCGCCGAGATTGGCGCCCTCGCCGATGACCTTGGCGCGCACTTCGAGCGCGGTCACCCGGATGGCATCGTTGGCGCGATCGCCGACGTCCTGGTTGGTTTCCGTCGATGCCCTCAGATACGTGCCGATGCCGCCGAACCATAAAAGGTCGACCGGCGCCTTGAGGATGGCATTCATGATCTCGACCGGCGAGGCGGTCGTCTTGCCGAGGCCGATCGCCGCGGCCGCGGCCGGCGGCAGCGTGATCGACTTCTGGCTGCGCGAGACGATGACGCCGCCTTCGGACAGTTTTGTCTTGTCGTAGTCCTGCCAGCTCGAACGGGCGAGGGCGAACATGCGCCGGCGCTCGGCCATCGAAGCCGCCATGTCTGGAGCGGGATCGATGAAGATGTCGCGATGGTCGAAGGCGGCGATAAGCCGGGTCTGCTCGGACAGCAGCATGCCGTTGCCGAACACGTCGCCCGACATGTCGCCGACGCCGACGACGGTGAAGGGTGTGGCCTGGATATCGCGGTTCATCTCGCGGAAATGCCGCTTGACTGCTTCCCAGGCGCCCTTGGCGGTGATGCCCATCTTCTTATGGTCGTAGCCGGCCGAGCCGCCGCTGGCGAAGGCGTCGTCGAGCCAGAAGCCATGCTTCTCGCTGATGGCGTTGGCGGTGTCGGAGAAAGTCGCCGTGCCTTTGTCGGCGGCGACGACGAAGTAGGGATCATCCTGGTCACGCCTGGTCACATCGGCTGGCGGAATGACGCCGTCCAGGCCGATATTGTCAGTGATCGACAACAGGCTGGAGACGTAGTTCTTGTAGGCGGACGCGCCGGCTTCGAAGATGGCGTCGCGGCCGCTGCCCATCGGCAGCTTCTTCGGATAGAAACCGCCCTTGGCGCCGACCGGCACGATCACCGCATTCTTGACCTGCTGCGCCTTGACCAGGCCGAGCACTTCGGTGCGGTAGTCCTGGGCGCGGTCCGACCAGCGCAGGCCGCCGCGGGCGACCGGGCCGAAGCGCAGATGCACGCCCTCGACCTCGGAACCGTACACAAAGATCTCCCGCCACGGCCGCGGCGCCGGCAGACCGTCAACCGCGTGCGAGTCGAGCTTGATCGCCAGCGACTGGCCCTTCTCCTTCGTATCGGGAACGAAATGATTGGTGCGTAGCGAGGCTTCGATCAGGTTGAGGTAACGACGGATGATGGTGTCGTCATCGATGTTGGGAACCTCTTCCAACGCATCCCTGATCTTGGCCTTGAGGTGCTTGGCCGCGACCACCCCTTCCGTCTCCGCCGTCGGTCCGAGGCGGGCGACGAACAGCTCATGCAGGCCACGCGCTATCTCCGGATAGCGGTTGAGTGCGGCGGCAATGAAATCCTGGCTCTGCGGGATCCCGGCCTGCTGCAGATAGCGGCCATAGGCGCGCAGGATGGTGACCTCGCTCGACCACAGGCCGGCGGTCTGGGCAAGGCCGTTATAGCCGTCATTGTCGATCTCGCCGCGCCAGACGGAAAGGAACGCGTCCTCGAACAGCGCGCCGCGGTCGGCAAGGTCGATCGGCTTGCCGTAGCTGTTTTCGAGCTCCATGTCGTGGATGAAGACCATGCCGGAAGCCTCGTCCCCGACCTCGAAGGTGCGCTCGCTGATCACGCGGAAACCGATGTTCTCCAGCACCGGCACCCGCCGCGACAGCGCCACCGGGCTGCCATGGTGATAGATCTTCAGCGCCGCCTGATGCGGTTCCTGGTTGACATGACGGTAGTAGTCGATGGCGATCGGGTTAGCCGCACTGATCCTGGCGATGCGCCTGGCATCGGCCAACGCCTCCGCCGGCGAGAAGCTGTCGCGATAGCTTCCCGAGAAGCGCGAGGCGATCGCCGTGAGCGCCGCATCGGCGCCGCTCTCGGCCGCGGTCTCCCGCAGAATGTCGTCCCAGGTCCGCACGATGGCGCGGATCGCTGCCTCGATCGTCGCCTGGTCGATCTTCGGCGTCCTGCCGCCGGAACGGCCGATGATGAAGTGGACACGCGCCAGCCCGCCTTCCGGAAAGGCGGGGTAGTAGGCCGACAGCCGGCCTTGGAACACCGTCTTCAGATAGGTGCCGATCTTCTCGCGTACGACGCTGTCGTAGCGGTCGCGCGGCACGAAGACGAGGATCGAGACGAAGCGGTCGAACTGATCGGCGCGCACCAGCGCTCTGACGCGCGGCCGCTCGATCAGCCCCAAAATGGCTTCGGCGTGCTTGCGCAGGATCGGCACCGGAACCTGGAACAACTCGTCGCGCGGATAGCTCTCCAGCACGTTGATCAGTGCCTTGCCGGAGTGATCTTCAGGGTTGAAACCGGATTTGGCGATGATGGTTTCGGCTTTCGACCTGAGATAAGGGATCTTCATCACCGAGCGCGTGTAGGCAGTCGAGGTGAACAGGCCGACAATGCGCAGTTCGCCGGCGAGCACGCCCTTGGCGGTGTAGGTCTTGACGCCGATGTAATCGAGATAGATGCGGCGATGCACGGTCGATTTGGCGTTGGCCTTGGTGACGATCAGCGGTTCCGGCCCGTGCAGGAAGGCGCGGATTTCCGGCGTCGTCGACACCGCTTCGGTGCCGCGCCGCAGCACCAGCACGTCCGGATCGGAGAGGATGCCGAGGCCGGGCTTTTCGGTGCGCTCCAGCATGCCGCTCTTCTCGCCGCCGGTATATTTGAACTCGCGCATGCCGAGGAAGGTGAAGTTGTCGTCGCGTAGCCATTCGAGGAAGGCGATCGCCTCAGCGACGTGCGCCTTGTCGAGCGGCACCGGAGCGTAACGGAACTCGGAGATTGCCTGGTCGAGGCGGGCCAGCATCGGCTTCCAGTCGGTGACAGCGGCGCGCACCTGGCCTAATATTTTCTTCAACCGCTCGGCCAATGCGTCGGCCTGATCGGCCGAAAGACGGGCGATATGGACGTGGATGACGCTCAGCCGCTCATGACTGTGATCGCCCTTGGCAAAGCCGCCATCGCCGAGGATCTCGTCGACGCCGCTCTTGCCGTGCCTGACGACGATGACCGGGTGGGTGACCAGCAGCGGTTCGCCGGCGCTCTCGGTGATCTCGCCGAGGACGGAATCGAACAGGAATGGCATGTTG
>NZ_RZSX01000692.1:0-3486 GCF_004023105.1 Mesorhizobium sp. M5C.F.Ca.IN.020.32.2.1
GTGCGGTTGCTATCGCGAAACGGACGATGCGACCGACGGGAATAGTTTGCTTCGGGTTGTTCTCGAGCGCCGCGACTATGCGATCGATCTCGGTCGTCGCAGGCCTGCGGTCCCGTTCGTTTCCCTTGCCGACGAGCCCCAGGCGCCGAAGCGCGATGCGCGCTTGATCTACGGCCTCGGCACAGACGATGGCGCCGTGGACGGCGGCAGCGTGCGTAAGGACAGTCTTGATATAGCCCAGGTCGATTCCGACGGTGACCGGGCCCGCCCCCTCTTTTGCCCGCTCCTTAGCGAAGGCGATGATCCGTTCGCGATCGAGTTCAATGGGTCGAAGCTTGCCCAGTCGATCACGAAGGCACGCGAGGCTGGCCTCCTTGGACCTGCCGATGACTTTGCCCACCTCGGCGAGATCCTCACGGTGGATGTCGATCAAGCCCGCGAACGACTTTGTGGCTGACGGATCAGAGTGTATAGGTTCGCCGCGGTCGATCCGGCGCTCCGTTTCTCGCGCCCAGGTTTCGGCGTCACCGCGGAGCAGGAATGTTTCGCTGGCGTACTTCCCCTTGCGCCTGACTTGGGTTCGCCAGGAACCAGAAGGAAGCTTGGTGAAGGTGGCCATACTCGTGTGCGCTATGTGTGCAGTGAGAGATCGAAAAGTGGCGAAAAGCGTCGTATTTTGGCGTGAAATGGAGTGCACACGGAACCGTGTAACGTCCTGATCCTAAAGAAAAAATGTATAAGAATCAAGCACCTACGCTGGCTATTGCACCTATGATGGATTGGACGGATCGGCATTGCCGGTTCCTCCATCGCCAGTTGACGCGCCGGGCATTGCTCTACACCGAGATGGTCGTCGCCGACGCGGTCATCCACGGCGAGCGCGAGCGCTTGCTCGGCTTCGATGGTACGGAACATCCGGTCGCGTTGCAGCTCGGCGGCTCCGATCCGCAGAAGCTTGCCGAGGCGGCCCGCATAGGCGAAGCCTTCGGCTATGACGAGATCAACCTCAATGTCGGCTGCCCATCCGACCACGTCCAGTCGGGTACGTTCGGCGCCTGCCTGATGAAAGCACCGGTTCTGGTCGCCGATTGCGTGGCGGCGATGAAAGCCTCTGTCGGCATCCCCGTCACCGTCAAATGCCGCATCGGCGTCGACGAGCAGGATCCTGAGCCGGCGCTCGATGCGCTGGCGGACGGCGTTTTCGCGGCCGGCACAGATGCGCTGTGGGTGCATGCCCGCAAAGCGTGGCTGGAAGGACTGAGCCCGAAGCAAAACCGCGACATCCCGCCGCTCGACTACGACAGGGTGTATCGGCTGAAGGCCAAAAATCCGAACGAATTCATCGGCATCAACGGCGGCATTCAGTCGGTAGACGAAGCGCTTCGCCATCTTGATCATGTCGATGGTGCCATGCTTGGACGCAGCGCCTATCACACGCCGGGCATTCTGGCAGGCGTTGACGCCACTTTTTACGGTGACAAACCCAACCCGTTCGATTTTGCCGCGCTGATCGATGCCATGGCGGAGTATGCGGCGCGCCATATTGAGCGGGGCGGGCGGCTTGGCCATGTCACCCGTCACATGGTCGGCCTGTTCCACGGTTTGCCCGGTGCGCGCCGTTACCGGCAGATCCTTTCGACCGATGCGACAAGGCCCGGCGCCGGACCGGATGTGCTGAAGGCGGCATTCGCTGCAGTCGATTTTAACGGGACGGACGCCGAAGCAGCCTGACTGTTCAGTCGAGCAAGATTATGCGTTCGCTTGCGTGTCTTCCGCGGTCTGTTCAGCAACCAGAGGACCGTCGATAGCTCGGGCAGACCTAGTCAAGCTAAGCAGAGCTCGCCCGCTCGGCGTCCTGCATTTCTTCTTTGATCGCGTGCGACATGGATCGAGTGCGCAGCGCATCGCGTTTCGGCGGCGCCTGGAATGTGCGGCGATATTCGTGCGTGAATTGCGAGATGCTCTCGTAGCCCACCTCGAATCCGGCGCTGGTTGCCGAAAAACCTTCATTGAGCATGAGGCGGCGTGCTTCGATTAGGCGAAGCCGCTTCTGGTATTGTCCCGGCGTAAGCGACGTCATGTGCTTGAAGTGCTTGTGGAAGGCCGTGAGGCTCATTGCCGCTGCTGCCGCTAAACGCTCGATGGGAACACGCGACCGATACTCGGCTCTAAGAATCGCGATGGCTGCCGCGAGACGACTCGCGTGGCTGTCCGGATCCGCCAGCGACCGCAGGGCTGCGCCGTGCTGACCGGAGAGGAGCCAATAATGCAGCTCATGCATGATTCCGGGGCGCAGGAGTGAAATGGAATCCGATCGGTCCAGCAAGCGCATCAGCCGCACTGCGCAATCCAGAATCGCGGCATTGGTGTCCTCAACGAACAAGGTGCGTGTCTCTGACGGGCGCTGCGCACGTACGCTGCCCAACTGCGCTGCGACCTCGCGCAGGAGCGTCATCTCGAGTTCGACCGCGACGGCCAGATAAGGCTCGTGCTGGCTTGCCTGCACGATGCGTCCGGCGACCGGCATGTCCGCGCTCACGATCACGGACTGCCCGGCGGTGAAGACTTGCTGCTCCCTGCCCACGGTCATCAGCTTAGCGCCCTGCAGAACCAGACAAACCAGCGGCCGATAGACCGAATGCAAGTCGCGATGTGGTGACTCGACGCACATCACCCGTAGGCCCGGCACTGGCGTCAGCGCCAGGCCATCTCGGTTTGCATGGCGGGCGGCATAGGTGTGAACGGCATGTTTGAGGACGTCCATGCAATGTCTCCTGCAGCCGCGCGATCCTGGCGATCCTAGCATGCGGGCGGACAAACATCACCTGGGCTGCAGGATCGAGCAAGTTTTGCGCATGCGTTGGCAAGCTGTCGACCGCATCGCCCGGTAGGAAATGTCCCAACCGAACAAGCCCGCTCGACAAGGAAGGGAATTCATATGTCTGGACAGAATAAAGTACCGAGACGAGCCGTGCTGGCGGCTGTCGCCATGGCTCCCGTAGCACTCGCGGTGGGCGCCGCCCACGCGCAAACGACCGGCCAGGCGCCGGTGTCGCTCGGCAAGGTCGCCCTGGTGACAGGTTCTTCCCGGGGCATCGGCGCTGCGACGGCCAGGCGCCTCGCTCGTGACGGCTATGCCGTCACCGTCAATTGCGAAAAGAACCGCGGTCTCGCGGCTGGCGTAGTTCGAGAGATCGAGGCAGCTGGCGGGCGTGCCATCTGGGTGCAGGCCGACGTCAGCGACCCAAGTGCGGTACAACGCCTGTTCGAAGAGAACGAGCGCGCGTTCGGCGGCGTCGACGTCGTCGTGAGCAATGCCGGCATCATGCGGCTCGCGCCTTTCCGCGACATGACCGACGCCGACTTCAGCCGGATGGTCGACGTCAACCAGAAGGGCAGCTTCTACGTGCTGCGCCAGGCGGCGCGGCGCGTGCGCGACGGCGGCCGAATCATCGCGCTGTCCTCGAGCACCACTCAGCTGCGCAG
>NZ_RZSX01000693.1:0-3484 GCF_004023105.1 Mesorhizobium sp. M5C.F.Ca.IN.020.32.2.1
CGCGCTTACTCAATACCTTAGTGCTTGGGCGGGGCCGAGGTACGGCGGGAAAAAAAGATCGAAACGAATGAATCTTACTGTAAAAATTGCGTTGGCCGGATTTGTCGCCTCGATCGGCTTCGGCCCGGTTTCGTCTTTCGCTCAGGACACGTCATGCACCTGTACGACACCCTATCAGGCAGCGGCGAATTCGATTGGTTCCATCGGGCACGCCAATGGCGACGTAATGGTTTCGCAAGCCGCCGGCTATGGCCCGGCCAAGGCGGGAAATGCTCTGGATTTCGGCAGCCGCGTAGTGGTCGGTGCCAGGGGGTCGGCTTCCGTCAATGTCGGTGGCTGCAACCTGGATGTGCCTGCGAACTCAAGCCTCGACATTTCCCGTATCGAGAACAATATCTGCCTGAAAGTTGTCGGCTCCGAACAGACGGCTGCCGCCGTTAGCTCCGAGCATACGGGTCAGATTCCCCCGGGTGGCAACCAGTCCAACCGGTCCAACACCCCGCTCTATATTTTTGGGGGCATGGCTGGTGCGGCCGGTATTCTTGCCGCAACGCAGGATGATGGCGACGGCAACGGCGGCGTTAGCCCTTAGGCTCAGTAGATGACATAGCAGAGGCGGGTGACTGCTCTGCTATTTTGTATTGCCGGCGCCTCTGTGCCGTAGCCTTGGCGCGTCGGTTGGAGTCGGGATATTGACGGAATTCGTCAACCATACCGCTCTATTGCTTGAGTTGAAGCTGAATGCGCTTCGTGCTGGGCGAGTTCGTCTCGCGCCGCTGGGTGGTGCTGTGACAGGTGGCGCGGCAGTGCTGGTTATCAGCTTGCAGAATGACGACAGCGCTGTCGGCGAATAGCTTGGATCTGGCATCTACCGCATTGCATGAGCTTGATAGATGCGTCATTCGCTATCGTGCGGATGGCGCATTTGCCTATTATCGGGGAGAAGTCGTCACGTTGCTTCAGTGCGGCCACAAACGCCAATGATCGACCTGCATTCCCACATCTTACCCGGTCTTGATGACGGCTCGCCCAGTCTTGCTGAATCGCTGGAAATGGCGCGGCTGGCGGTGGCAGATGGAACGACGCATATGGCGTGTACGCCGCATATCGTGCCGGGCATGTACGAAAACGGATCGGCAAATATTGCCCGAGCAGTTCAAGGGTTGGAGCAGGCGCTACGCCGCGCGGCAATCCCGCTTGCTCTTTACGTTGGGGCCGACGTGCATATAGCGCCGGATCTTCCGGAGCAATTGGCGCTAGGTAGCGTGCCGACCTTGAACAGATCTCGTTATTTTCTCTTCGAACCGCCGCATCACGTTTTACCCCCAAGACTGGAGGAGCTTGCTCTGCGCCTCATAAACGCCGGGTTCATTCCGATTCTTACCCATCCTGAGCGGCTGACCTGGATCAAGGCAAATTACGACGTTGTCGAGAGGTTGAATGCAATCGGCTGCCTTGTTCAGCTTACCGCAGACTCGATTGTTGGTGCTTTTGGCCGCACGGCACTTTACTATTCGGAAAAGCTGATTGACGAGGGCAGGGTAGATATTATCGCATCGGACACCCATGGCGCCACCCGTCGGCCGCCTGGGCTTTCGCAGGCAGTCGCCGCGGCCGCGAAGCGATGTGGGGAAGATGAGGCCCGCAATATGGTGTTGAAACGCCCAGGCGAAATATTGGCGAACCGGCCTCTCGAGCCGGTCGGAAAGGCACGCTCGAAGAAGCCAGGCTCCGGCAACGTCGGTCGCTTTGCGGGATTGGGTCGCTTGTTGAAGGGTGGGACAGCGTGATGGGCGTTTTTCATTTCGCAAAAAGCTATACGGGCACGATATGTGTCTTGCTTGCTTCGCTCTCGATCTCTGCCTGCACCAGCAACTCGTCGACGACATCGTCTTCGCCGACTTCGGTCGATGCGCTGCAACTGGCATCATCGTCGGCGCCGCTCTCGGGCGGCGGTGCCCTGCAGGTCGTAAAGGAACTGCCTGCGCCGCAGAACACCCAGAACGGCAATGAGCAGCCTTTGTCGCCGAACGATGTGCTCGAGGTGAATGTATTCCAGGTCGACAATCTGAACAGAACCGTTCAAGTCGATGCCGGCGGGCAAATTTCGCTTCCACTTATCGGGACCGTCACCGCGGCAGGGAAGACCGTCCGTCAGCTGGAGCAGGAAATCGAAACGGCCTACGGCGCCAACTATCTGCAGTCGCCCGATGTGTCGGTCTTCGTCAAGGAATCGATCGGACAGCGCATTACCGTCGACGGCGAAGTCACCAAGGCCGGTATCTTTCCGGTGTCGAGCAATTCTTCTCTCATCGATGCGATCGCCCTTGCTGGCGGGTTCAATGCCGTTGGCGATGCGAAAAAAGTCTTTGTCTATCGCAATGTCGGCCAAAACACTTTGGTCGCAAATTACAATGTGGAGCAGATTCGCGCCGGCAAGAGCCGCAATCCACGCATCTATGGTGGCGACAAGATTGTCGTCTTCGCCTCGAAATCGAAAATTGCGCTGAACAATCTCAAGGACGCGCTCGGCGTCGCCTCGAGTGCAGCCCGAATTGCGGTGATCCCGGGAATTTAACCATCACCGGTCAGAATTCAGGATACAGGCAAGCTAGGATTACTTCGCACCATGCTCGATCGCAATAGACAGCATCAAATTGCAGGCCCAGGGCATGGCCAAGCCTTGTCTCCCGACCTGTATTATGACGGTGCGCAAAACTATAGCTCGTACGGCCGCGATTACGCGGAGCACGACGAGGGCTTCAATCCCCTCAAGCTGTTTTTTTACGTTGTCCAGTATCGGTGGCTGATCGTCATGATGGCGGCTGCCGGGCTTGTCGGTGGCGTCGTCGTTACCATGATGCAGACGCCAAAATATCGGGCTACAGCGCAATTGGAAGTGCTGGTTCCTTCGGCCAAGGTCTTCCAGGACATCGAAGTGGTTTCTGAAAACAGCGACCTACGGGCCTTTCAAACGGCCCGGGAAAAACTGAGAAGCCGCGCATTGGCCCAGCGCGTGGTTTTCCAACTGGGTCTCAGTGAAAAGCCGGATTTCCTGTTTCCGACGCCGAGCTTTTCGCCTAGCAACATCTTCTATCGTGCATTCGGAATTTCCAAATCGCCCTCCATTGAAGAGAAAACCCCGGAGGAGCGTGAGAAGATTGCGATCAGTCGCGTTCTAAATGACCTCACTGTAAGTTTGGTCACCAACACGAGCCTCTTGTCGATCACATTTGCCGACCAGAAACCGAAGTATGCAAGTGATATAGCCAACCAGGTCGCGCAAAGTTTTATCGATCAACGCCTCGATCAGACCAGCGAAACCTCGGACCTGGCGCGGCAATTCATCCAGGAACAGGTTTTGCAGGTAAAGCAAAAGCTTCAGAAATCCGAAGAGGAACTCGTCGCTTATGCTAAGGATGCGGGCATCACGATAACCGGCGACGACAAGTCGCTGATTGGGTCCAACATCGAGGCCTTGAAC
>NZ_RZSX01000694.1:0-3483 GCF_004023105.1 Mesorhizobium sp. M5C.F.Ca.IN.020.32.2.1
GGTCCTTACGGCATCCGGCGAACAGCTATTGATGAACGCGCGCCGTGTTCTCGAGGAATTCGACAGCGCACTGTCACGGCTCCAGCTTTATCATAACGGACTGAACGGGGTCGTGAGTGTAGCGGCACTTTCATCGGTCGCGTCCATCATGCTGCCGGCGGTCATTTCCGAATTCCGGAAAGCCAGGCCAAATGTTAGAATTTCAGTGAAGGACGGCTTCGCAGAAGAGGTTGTTCGTTACGTGTCTGACGGACACGTCGATTTTGGCATCACTTCCTTCCCGAAGCGGAAAGACCGACTGATTTGCGAACAGATCGCGGCAGATAGTCTGATATGCGTTTGTTCGAAATCTCACAGATTCGCTGGTCGGGAGACCGTGTCTTGGCACGATTTGGCTGGCGAAGACTTTGTCTCTTTCGATCCATTGAGCAGCGTTCGCGCTTGTGTGGATCGCGCATTGCAGATTGCCGAAATCCAACTCGGGACCATCACGCAAGCTCGGGACGTCGGCACGGTCGCGGGCCTCGTTTCTGCCGATCTAGGCATATCCGTCGTGCCTAGCCTTGTCTTGCCCATGATGCAATTTTGCGAATTCTCCCGGATCAGGTTGGTAGGGCCGGTGGTCGAACGTGAGATCTATCTTGTTTATGATCCGCAGATACCGATGCCTCCAGCCGCCGCGTTTCTTACGGAAATGCTCCGGGAGGGAGCGGTGCGTGGATTCCAGATTCCAACCGGAGCAAGGTGGGCGAACAATCCGAGACGGGATTCGCCAAAGAGGAAATAGAAACTCAGCGACAACATACCTTCTCTTGCTCCAGATGATTTGTCGCACAAATTGAGCTGGAGATTTCGCTTAGCCGCCTGACTTGCAGAGTACGCCACCTCGACGCGGCTCGGCGGCGACGGCTTTCGCTGCTGAGGAGACGTTCTCGGGAAGCTGCAGGTCGCCCCGGCAGGTCCAGAGGAAGACCATTTCGAAGTCCTGCCCGGCACCCTCAGCGATCCCCTCGATCTCGCGCACATAGCGCGGATACGCGGCACGCGCCGCGGATTCCAATGTCTTCAGATAGTCCGATCCGCGCCAGCGGTCGTCCAGTGCTCGTTGTTGCTCGCTGCGCGGCGTGCGTTCGAGGAAACCGGCGCTGGCCCGCCCGAGAGCGAAGCCGATGGAGAAGGCATCGCCCTTGGCGCAGACGCGGGGAATGGAATTTCTGGACATTCGGGGCCTCTGGTTCATTGTGGAGCGCTGTCAAGCATTGGATGGCCAGCGCGAGGACGCGATCGCCCCTCCAGAACGCCGAAGCGAAGGATGGGGGCTTTCATGTTGTGGTTCCTCCAAATGCGCACTGCCCTCAGGCCTTTTGCATGTTCCACATCGGAATACGCAGATGCGGTACCTCGACCAGTCCAGTGAGTGCCTTGCGGCGCGCACTCGGCGAGACAATTTGGCCCAGCCTCACGTCGCCTACGAAGTCCCACCAAATTCTTTGCATTCTGCGAGCGAGGTCCTTGCGTTCTTCGAGCGTTCCGACAACCGCCCACTTAGCTCGAAGTGCTTCATACTCCTCGTTCTTCGGCCAGCCGAACCAGCCGTTCTCGCCACTCGCAGGTAAAAAGATTGCGGAGCTGGGATCGCCTTGGACGTAGTCAGCATCGTCCGTCATGAAGATGCTCCAGCCACCGCTCTCAATGGGGCCCTTGTTCACCCGGCGCGCGACAACCCCGCTCCAGTCGCTCGGTGCAAGTTCGGCATTGACCCCGATCTTCTGCAGCGCGGCCGCCAGAAGCTGCGAGGCGTCCCTGCCTGGCGCCCAGTCCGTGGGCTGGAGAATGACGACCTTCTCGCCCGCGTATCCGGCTTCCTTGAACAGTTTTCCTGCCTTTTCCGGGGCGCCACCCTTTTTGTACCATCCCGTGTTTTCGTCGTTGGAATAGAGTGTGCTGTTCCCAAATATCGAAGTGACGGGTCGGCCGAACCTCGGATCGGGAGCCGTGATGCGCAAAAACGCCTCCTGGTCGATCAAGTGAAGCATCGCTTGGCGCGCCTTCACGTTGTCGAACGGCTTCTGCAGGTGGTTCATACGCAGGCACATGTCGCTGCCCGACTTGTTAAGAACCTGCAATGCAAGGTTCGGATCGCTCTCGATCATGGAGTAAAGATCAGCGGGTGGCTGTGACACGAAATCAACTTCACCCGCTTGCAAGGCCGCCAAAGCCGTTTGGTCATCGGCGATGATTTCCCAGATGACGCGATCGACATTGACAACCTTCCCACCGGCCAATCCGTCAGATGCCTCACTGCGCGGTACGTATTTGTCGTTGCGGTCGTACGTGAAGTTCGCGCCCGGCTTCGCAAGAGCGTGATTGAACTTGAGCGGTCCCGATCCGATATTCGTCGTAACCTGTTCAGTTGCGGGCCGATCAGCGTCCTTCTCGCGCATGATGAACAGCGAGCTTCCTGCTATCGTCGCTAAAATATCGATCAGCAGCCCTAATGGCTCCTTGAGCGTGATGGTGAAGGTCTTCTCGTCCTTCTTCGATATATCGCTGGCTCGCGCCATGATGAGTTGTCCGCCGGAGGCCACTTGGCCCCATCGCCGGATCGACGCCACACAGTCGGCCGCGGTGACGGGCGTACCATCGTGCCAACCCAAACCATCCCGAAGCTCGAAGGTATAGGTCTTCTTGTCATCGGAAACGCCCCACTTCCCTACCATTTGCGGCTGCGGCAAAAGCTTGGAGTCGGTCGCAAATAGCGTATCGTAAATCGCTAGACCATGGATCTGGCTAAAGTCCGTCGTGGTGAAGATCGGATCGAAAACGGTAAGGCCACCCATGGCCATACGGACCGTCCGTTCGGGGCCTGGTAGTGTCTGCGCCCGCAGGACCGAAGGTATTGATAGAGCCGTTCCGGTGGCCAATCCCGTCTTTATAAGGCTGCGTCGAGAAATCGTCATGTCCCAGTTCCCAGTTCCCAGTTCCCCCTTTGAGCCATGGCCCACGAGAGACCAGGCGCCAGATGGCTTACAAGTTCACAGACCGCTCCGATTTACATTACACGCATCGTTCCGTTCAGCGTGCCGAGCGCGTTTGGCGCGGCGTGAACGATCCATTCGACGCGATCGGGGAAAAGCGTGAAAACGCCAATTGCGAGAGTCTGGGCAACATCGTGATGTTGACTCTTGTCGCAGTAAATCGGGGCGGTCTCGTCAAAAAGCACTGCCTCCGGGCCGTCTGCCAGCGCGCCTTCCGCGATCATCCGGTCCGCCGCAGCCTGCCGGTTGCGGGAAGACTGGGTAATCGTCTGCTCCTGACCGTCAAAGTCGCTAAAGATTAGGTGGTTGGCGTGGGCGCGAGGCGACACGGCCTCTCGAACGGCGAAACCGGAGGCCGGCGCCTCGACCGAGAGGAGCCGGCGTGTTTTCGCCTCACCGAGATTGTGATGGAAGCCGCTGGCGCGGTCCTTGCGCTTCAGGATTT
>NZ_RZSX01000695.1:0-3482 GCF_004023105.1 Mesorhizobium sp. M5C.F.Ca.IN.020.32.2.1
GTCTTGGAATGACCAGACCTATCCTCCCGCCGCGAAGACTATGTCCTCGGGCAAACCTGTCACCGCAGAGGACCTGTTGCGCCGGACAACCTTTTACAAGGTCGGACACCATGGGAGTCATAATGCCACGGTCAAAGCGCTCGGTCTGGAGCGCATGGTCGACCCACGACTAGTAGCCGCGATACCGGTCGTAGAGGCGGTCGCGGCCATTCAAGGTAAGGGTCGAGCGGAACCTGGAAGCGGGTGGAGGATGCCGTTCGAGGAGCTTTACAAGGCGTTGCAGGAAAAGACCAAGGGACGCATCGTTCAGGGCGACGGTAATCCAACCGTCGAAAAACGAGCTTTCCGAAACAACCCGACGTCAGCAAAGCGGCCGGTCAAGATCGAACACAGCGATCTTTTTGTTGAGATGACGTTCGACCTTTCATGATGCCAGCTGCTCGGGTCGGCGGGGAATTCTCAATGGGGGGTATACGATGGTCGTTCTAATCAACGGCGAAACCAAGAAACTTGGAATTGCGCTCTCGGGGGGCGGGTTTCGTGCTGCCGCGTTCCATGTAGGGACGTTTACGGCTCTCCAGGAACTCGACTTACTCGACAAGCTTGATCTCATCAGCTGCGTGAGCGGCGGGAGCGTGGCAGGCGCCTACTTGGCGCTGAATTGGGGCAAACAGGATGTGCTGAAGGGCCTTTCGGACTATCTGCTGACAAAGTCGATCGCCGTCTCTTCGATCATCGGAGGTATCCTGGACCCCTTCGAAACACGCCTGGAGAAGCTTGGCGCAAGCTACGATCGGGATCTGTTCGCGGGTGCACGGCTATCCGCTCTCAGAGATGGTCCACGAATCTATCTCAACGCCACCAACCTGGCCACCGGCAACATGTTTTTCTTTGTTGCAGGCAAGGCATTGGCGCCCGGAGAAGACGCTGGAGAAACGATGGGGGAGCACGAGAGCGGCACCGCGAATGCGAGTAACTATCCAATCAGCTTGGCCGTGGCAGCATCCTCGGCTTTCCCGCCCGTGTTTCCCCCGCTACGGCTCAATGCCGACATCTATCCCAATTCCCTGAGCGAATACGCGACGCTGAGCGATGGAGGCATTTACGATAATCTGGGCGTGAACCCGTTGATGCGAGCGCGGCGCAATCCCGTCGATGTGTGTTTTGTAAGTGATGGCGGCAAGCCGTTCGCCGTGTCCCCTCATCCGACGGAGTCCGGGACAATCGTGCTCAAGGAGGCGATCAACATCATGATGGAGCAGGTAAGAGGTCTTCAATTTGCTCGTCTGCAATTGTCGTACGACGCGAAAAAGGGCCCGAAACCCATCTGGTTTTCAATCGACAGCCGGGTAGGCGAGGAACGGCCTGGCGACGCCGCTTTCGCCTCGCTGGTGGCAACAGATTTAAAGAGATTGGAGGCCGAAGAGCATGAGGTTTTGGTGCGACATGGTCGGGCCCTCACGATGGCACGCGTCAAATCCTATGCACCGGAACTCCTTAAGTAGCAAAGTGTCAAACGCGCCGCCTTGCCGCTTACCCGACACGGACTGCAAGGACGTTATCGTTGGATATATCGCCTCATATTCTATCCAGGACAAGCAGTCCTCAACGCCAAGTGCCTGCCGCGGCGAGATTTGTACCCTCAGTCTCTACATCAGGGACAGCAAGCTCGACTGGGACATCCAGAAGCAAATTTCAGGCACTGGCAAGGCCATCTTCGTGAAGACCTTTGGTGAGCCCGACCCCGAGACCAAGTGATGCGCCATAGTGCCTCCAAATGGCCGCTGCTCTGGGCTGTCGGCGCCGCCATTCTCATATCTGCTCCGGCAAGGGCCCAGGAAGAACCAACGCAACCGAACCCGACACTGAGGTTCAAGCTCGACCGGCGCGACGGGTGCTTCCGCTACATAGGCGATGCCTGTCGAATTCATCGGCCGCTTCAAGACCGGGAGCTACGTCGGCGTGTCCATGATCACCATCGGCCGGCCCACGACCAGCAGCCGCGACTACTCGATCTTGTTCGCGCCTCGTGCCGCTTGGGGCAGTTCAGCCTTTGTCACCATCTGTGGCCGCGTTACCCCACCTTCTTAGCAACCGGACAGAATCTCCGGAGGGCGCTGACTTAGGACCGCTGGACAGCCGCCATATGTCGTGGTCTGTCTTCCTTTTCAAGGAAGCGAAATGGAATCATTATCGGCAGCGGGACCGGGTAAGAAGCGGCTGGCGGTTTTCCTTGATGGAACCTGGAATTCCGTGTCGGACAACACCAATGTCTGGCGCTTGCGCGCCCTGTGTTCAACGAAAGACACCGGAAACCCAGCCCAGCTCGCCTACTATGATATCGGGGTGAACGGAGTCATTGGCGGAGCCTTTGGGAAGGGGCTGCTCAGGAATATCCTTGATGCCTATGAGTGGCTGGTCGAAAACTACAACGATGGTGACGACATCTTCGTGTTCGGCTTCAGCCGTGGCGCCTTCACTGCGCGTTCTCTGACAGGCTTTATCACCAAGTGTGGCCTGTTGAGGCCGGGTGCCCCGTTAAGCGTCAACCAGTTGTTCGCCCGGTACCGCCGACGCGACGCGCTGACCGTGTGGAAGCTTCATGACGACTTGGTCGCAGGCCCGCTGAAGGCCTCTGCCCTGGAAGAACGCTGGATGCTGAAATACTCCCGCCGCGTGCCGATCAAGCTGGTGGCCGTCTGGGACACTGTCGGCGCGCTCGGCATTCCCGCGTTCAGCTGGGAAGGCATCAGTCGGACCAGTTTCCGATTTCTGGACACGGGCTTGAGGGTGCCAATCGAGAATGCGTTTCACGCCCTTGCCCTCGATGAGCATCGCAACAGCTTCATGCCGACGTTATGGACGAAGAGAATCCCTACCGATCCCCAGGCGGTGATCGCACCGCCGCGTCCCTACAGCAGTGTCGAGCAGCGTTGGTTTGCTGGCGCCCACGGTAATGTGGGCGGCGGATACCCGAATGATCTGCTTGCACAGGCTCCTCTCAGCTGGATCATCGAAAAGGCCCGGTCCCACGGTCTCGCGTTCAGGAGCGACATCGAGGTGGACGACGGGGCCCTCGACGCTCCGATTTCAGACTCTTACCGGGAGTTCATGCGCGGCTCCTACGCCATCCTCAGCAAGAGGCATCTTCGGCCCATTGCATCCCCTCCCGGCCGGGACCCGGATGCGACGTACATCAATGTCAATGAGACGATTGATGGCTCGGTCTTCGAGCGGTATCGCCACTCGTCAAGCTACCGGCCCGCCAATTTGGTTGAGTGGTCGACTCGCAAGGGCGTCGATCTTGACGCGGTGATGGGTTGGGTCGATGCCGAACAGCCTGGAAAGGCGGTTGGCGAGATCCACTGACCGCTGAGTGGCGTGCAGTGCCGCCGTCTGCTTCCAGGATCTGGCCGTTCCGGCTGACATGCAGAGCGCGAAAGATGCGCCGTGGGCGGAAATGGAGTAAACGTCGTCCACCT
>NZ_RZSX01000696.1:0-2105 GCF_004023105.1 Mesorhizobium sp. M5C.F.Ca.IN.020.32.2.1
CAGCAGCAGTCCGCCTATCCCCGAGCCTCGTCGGACGACGCAAATCACGCTTCGAAAGCCGCCGAACAGCAAGCCTCCATCGAAGAAATCCGAGCCAGCCTGCGCGAATTCCGCGAAGCGGTTCGCGAACTCACCGAAAGCCGATCGCGGCGCTATTTCTGAGCGCCGGATAGAATAAAAGCCATCGGTTTCGAGTTAGCGGCATAAGACGGCGCTTTGACGGGATTGCCGGGTCGGATTTTCGTGAAAATGCCGCCCGAAGTAGAACGATGTTGAGGGTGTCATGGCCGAGTTGATTGACGGAAAGAACGTCGCCGAAGACGTGGTGCGGCGCGTCAAGGCCTTGGCGATCGAACTGATGGAAAAGGGCGCGCAGAAGCCCGGTCTCGCAGTGGTCATCGTCGGCGAGGATCCGGCGAGCCAGGTTTACGTCGCCTCCAAATCCCGCACCGCCAAGGAATGCGGCTTTCATTCGGTCCAGCACACGCTGCCGGCCGAGACCTCCGAACAGGAACTGCTTGATATCATCGGCGAACTCAACGCCGATCCCGGCATCAACGGCATCCTGGTGCAGCTTCCGCTGCCTGGCCATATCGACGCGGGCAAGGTGATCCAGACCATCGCGCCGCAAAAGGATGTCGACGGCTTCCACTTCATCAATGTCGGCAAGCTTGGCACCGGCGAATTGGAGGCGGCCTTCGTGCCTTGTACGCCGGCCGGCTCGATGCTGCTGATCGAGCGCGTGCGCGGCAAGGATCTTTCCGGGCTCAATGCGGTGGTCGTCGGCCGCTCCAATATTGTCGGCAAACCGATGGCCAATCTTCTGCTTGCCGCCAACTGCACCGTGACCATTGCGCACAGCCGCACCAAGGACTTGGCTGCACTGGCGCGGACCGCCGACATTCTCGTTGCCGCTGTCGGCAGACCTGAAATGATCAGGGGCGACTGGGTCAAATCAGGCGCCACCGTCATCGACGTCGGCATCAACCGCATCGCGGCGCCCGAAAAGGGCGAAGGCAAGACCCGCCTCGTCGGGGACGTCGCCTATGCGGAAGCGGCGACGATGGCCGGCGCCATCACGCCGGTGCCTGGCGGCGTCGGACCGATGACCATTGCCATGCTGATGGCCAACACCCTAGCTTCTGCCTATCTCGCGGCCGGATTGAAACGGCCGTCTTTCTGAACCTGGAAAGCCGCAGCTTTGCCGAACCACACTGTTCCCCGAGCATTTTGCAGCCAAGTGGGATCATTTGGCGTTGCATAAATGCGGCTGAAATAAAGAGATAGAGCGGGATGCCCCACTCGACCCAAATGCATCCCGCTCTAGAGCGGCCGGTCGCGAACGATCTTGTTCAAGACGGCCGGCAGTTCGGGTTCCTGCTGGTCGACAAGTTTTCCATGTTCTCGCTGGCCGCCGCAATCGACACGTTCCGGTCGGCCAACCGGCTGCTCGGCCACGACTTCTATGGCTGGACGACGGTGTCGGCCGACGGCGATGCCGTCATGGCTTCCAACGGCCTGCCGCTCAAGATCGACTACGCTGTCGCCGATCTGCCGCCGGTCGATATCCTTTTCGTCTCGGTCGGGCTGACGACCGAATTTCCCGGCAAGAGTAAGGTGCTGGCGGCGCTGCGCAGCTGGGGCCGGCGCGGCAACGCGCTCGGCGCACTGTCGGTCGGCTCCTATCTGCTCGCCGAGGCAGGCCAGCTCGAAGGCTATCGCTGCACCATCCACTGGGAAAACCGCGCCGGCTTCGTCGAGCGGTTTCCCGACATCAACTGCACCGGCAATGTCTTCGAGATCGACCGCAAGCGCTACACCTGCGCCGGCGGTACCACCTCCATCGACCTGATGCTGGAGATCGTGCGCGGCGATTTCGGCTCGAGCCTCGCCAACGGCGTCGCCAACCAGTTCCAGCACGAGCGCATCCGCTCCGCCGGAGACCGCCAGCGCGTCGGCCCCGAGCGCGACCTGACCGGCAAATCGGAGAAGCTGCGGCGCATCGTCGAGCTGATGGCCGATCATCTCGACGAGCCGCTGTCGGCGGTGCAGCTCGCCAAGTCGGCGGGCCTGTCGGTTCGTCAGGTCGAGCGCCTGTTCCTGCG
>NZ_RZSX01000696.1:2115-3476 GCF_004023105.1 Mesorhizobium sp. M5C.F.Ca.IN.020.32.2.1
ATCCTCGACGTGGCGATCGCCACCGGCTTCACCTCGCACTCCTATTTTGCCCAGAGCTATCGGCTGCAGTTCGGCCGGCCGCCTTCCGAAGAGCGGCGCACGACGTATTGAGTGGTTTGGCTCAAGGCTTGTGGCCGACCCTCCCATGCCCTGCGTCCGGGCTTGTGTCCTGACGCGGCGTCAAATAGCTTCCCCCGGACTGGCAGAGACTGACTGGCTGCGACGAACTGGCAGCCACTGGGGGAGATTTCATGGCGGGACTTGCACGGGGCGTCGCTGCGGCGGCTCTCCTTTTGTGGAAGACGACGCCTGGCCTTGCCGCCGACCGTGTCGTCATCGTTCTCGATGCCTCCGGCTCGATGTGGGCGCAGATCGACGGCAAGCCCAAGCTCGAAATCGCCCGGGAATCGCTGCGAACCGTGCTGCAATCGGTCCCGGCCGACAGGGAAATCGGCTTCATGGCCTATGGCCATCGCGAGAAGGGCAGTTGCGAGGACATCGAGCTCATCGTGCCGCCGCAGGCCGGCTCGGCAGCTGCTGTTTCCGCTGCCGCCGACAGCCTGAAATTCATCGGCAAGACGCCGCTGACATCAGCCGTCAAGCAGGCGGCCGAGGCGCTGAAATACACCGAGGATAAGGCCACCGTCATCCTGATCACCGATGGGCTCGAGACCTGCGAAGGTGACCCTTGCGCGCTCGGCAAGGAACTGAGGGCTGCCGGTGTCGATTTCACCGTAAACGTCGTCGGCTTCGGCCTGACCGCGGACGAGGGCAAGCAGGTCGCTTGCCTCGCCGACAACACCGGCGGCAAATACATCCAGGCGTCCGACGAGCAAGCCCTACAGGACGCGCTGGTCGAAACCATCGCCGCCGCGGCGCTCGAACCAGCGCCTGCGCCGCAGCCGGCCCCCGAGCCGGAAAAGCCGGAGTTCAACTTCATGCCGGCCGTGGTGCTCGCCGAGGGCGGCGATCCCGTCACCGACGGCAATTCCTGGGAGATCTACAAGGCGAGCTCCGACGGCACCCGCGGGGATTACGTCACCACCGAATACGGAGCCTACAAAGGCAATCTGGAGCCGGGCGGCTACATAGTCGTCGCACGCTATGGCGAGGCCAGGACCGAACAGAAGATCACGGTCGAGTCGGGCCAGGTCTACAAGCCCCTTGTCACGCTGAATGCGGGCACGCTCATCATTCATCCGCGGCCAAGTGAGGGGGCGGACGTCGCCGATGGCGCGGCTGTCGTGATCGCCTATCCGGGCGTCGATACGCCCGCGACCTATTATGGCGACACGAAGGTCGTGTTGCCGGCTGGCGACCAGAAAATGACGGTCAGGATCGGGCAGGGCGCGGTCACCGAA
>NZ_RZSX01000697.1:0-3473 GCF_004023105.1 Mesorhizobium sp. M5C.F.Ca.IN.020.32.2.1
CTGCTCATCCCCGAGGGGTCGCGGCCGACACTGAAGCCGAAACGCGTGCTGATTGCATGGGACGCTCGTCTGGAGTCATCGCGTGCCGTCCGCGAATCTCTCAACATGCTGCCAGGTGCCGAAGAGGTGCGCCTTGTCATGGTCGATCCGGTGGAGCACCAATACCGCCACGGGGCCGAACCCGGAGCCGCCGCCGCCGCCTATCTCGCGCGGCATGGCGTGAATGTCACGGTCGACCGGCTGCCCAGCTTGGATCATTCAGTCGCCGACGTGCTTCGCAGGCACGCGGTCGACATCGCCGCCGATCTGATGGTGATGGGCGCCTATGGTCATTCCCGGTTGCGCGAGCGCATCTTCGGCGGCGTCACCATCTCGATGCTTGAAGACCCGTCGATGCCGATCCTTATGGCGCGTTAACCGCCGGCCAATACGGCATGGTCAAGCCCGAAAACGCGGAGAAGGGTTGGGCTTGCGAGTGAGTCTCAGGTAGGGTTTCAGGTGGGAGGCGCTTCGGGAAAAGCTAAGTGATTGTTTTTTCTGGCTCGGAGTGGCAGGATTTGAACCTGCGACCCCATCGTCCCGAACGATGTGCGCTACCAAGCTGCGCTACACTCCGTGACCAGACCGCGGGCCTATAGCCGCCGCACTTCGTTCCTGAACGCGTTGGGTCAGAAGCCGCGACCAATTGACCCGACACCCGCGCTTGCGCTGGCACGGGACAGGCCTAGGATCCCCTTCGGATCAAGCGTTGCCACGGAACATTGCCGATGACCGACAAGATACATTTCGCGCAGAAACCTGTTCTGGCGCTGAAGCCCCTCAATGCTCCGGGCAACAGCTTTACGGGTCTCTTCTCCGGCCACAT
The DNA here is from genome assembly GCF_004023105.1 of Mesorhizobium sp. M5C.F.Ca.IN.020.32.2.1. Classification (NCBI taxonomy): domain Bacteria; kingdom Pseudomonadati; phylum Pseudomonadota; class Alphaproteobacteria; order Hyphomicrobiales; family Phyllobacteriaceae; genus Mesorhizobium; species Mesorhizobium sp. M5C.F.Ca.IN.020.32.2.1. The sequence continues at coordinate 866 of NZ_RZSX01000697.1, forward strand.
CGACGGCACAAGCTTCGAGCGGGTTCAGTTCGACTGGGAGCACCTGGGCCGCGGCCGCTACGACATCGTCCTCTTCCACTGGCCGACCGAATTCTTTCGGCCGAGCAGCCGCAAGGCGACAATCAAGCTTCTCGGCCGCATGCTCTGGGACAGGGTCTTTCACGGAACCAGGTTTCTGTGGGTGGTACACAACCTGGAGCCCCATGACGGCGGCAGCTTGAAATCGGGGCTGACCACCTACCTGTTTCTGAAGCTGCTCGACGGAGTGATCCTCCTCTCCGAACATTCCCGCCGCGAGTTGCATCGCCTGCATCCCGCGGCCCGTTCGCTCGCCACGCTGGTCACGGTTCATGGTCGTTATAAATCGGTCGCCGAACCGCCGCGGGACGCCAGACCATCCGAGCGACACAACAGGCTTCTCTTCTTCGGACTGATCAGGGAGTACAAGAACGTCGAAAAGCTGGTTACCGAGGCCCGCAAGGCGACGGCCACGTTTTCGCTCACGGTGATCGGCGTTTGCCCGGAAGAGGATCTCGAACGCAGGATCCGCACAGCCGCGGGCGACGACAAGCGGATCAAGCTGGACATCCGAAGGGAGTTCGTGCCGGACGACGAGTTAGAGCGCGTCATCGATTCACACGACGCCGTCGTGCTGCCATACCGCAACATCCTGAACAGCGGCGTCGCCTTGCATTCGCTCGGGCGCAACAAGCCGCTCCTGGCCCCGCGGATCGGCAGCCTGCCGGAGCTTCAGGAGGTGGTCGGAGCCGAGTGGGTGCATCTGTTCGACGGCGAAATATCGGCCGCCACTCTCGAGAGCTTCCTCGCCGCACTCCGCAAGTCCACGTCGCCGCGCCCGGATCTGTCGCCATTTGAGTGGACGAGGGTCGGATCGGATGTCACGCGCTTCCTGAAATCGCTGACCGCGCGGCGCGCTGCTGTCGAGCCGACCCCGACGGCCTCTCAGCAATCCCAGAGATCGTAGGGGAAGCTCGCCTTCAGCCTCGCGAGATCTGGCCGGGCCTTGCCCATCGGGCTCGCGCGGACGGCTTCCTCACGCGATCGCGTGATGTCCAGTCGCGCGCGGCCGACGCCGAGGACATAGTCCTCATATTTCAGTGTGTTTTCTTCTTCCGACAGGCGCAGATACGTACAGGGAATGCCGAACGCGTCGGCAATAACCAGCCCGTGGAGCGAGCTCGAGATGACATGGCTCGCTTCCGAAATGCGCCGTACCACGCTCGCCCAATAGTCGAGTGGAGAGACGACGTTTTCCCATCCCTCCATCTTCGGCAGGTCGTGCAAGTTGGGGACGAACGCGACCGGCGTCTTGCGCTCGGCAGGTTTCGGAAAACGGGAACCCAGAAGATCGGCAACGAGGATCCCGGGGTCGCCGAACACCTCGGGCACGTCAATGCCACGCCGCATGAGAAAATCGCGGGTGAGGGGACCACGGACGGCGCGCACGTCGAGCGAGCTGAACACGTGCCGTTCGTCTCGGATCTTGCCGTTGATGCCGGAACCCCAGACGACGTCGCCGTTGCGCGCGAAATGCAGGATCGAGCCTATGCCCAGGAGCCTTACCGGCCTCGGACGTTCCTCGTCCAGGAAGCAGCCGGCGTCGGCCGCCATCTTGTTGACAATCACCGAGGAGAGATAGTCGCCGAAGTTCACGCCGAGGGGCGACTTCCAGTAGAACAGCTCGATCGTGTTCGGCTGGAACGGGGGAGGGGGCACGTAGCCTCTGTCCCGTCGAGCAAGTCCGCGCACCTTGCGGACAATTTTCCTCACACCTTGAGCCACGGCGGCCTCTTCCAGCAAAACGAACACCTCTTCCCTCGGGCTTGCTCTCTGCCAGACCCGCCACCGGAAGCGGTGTAGCACATTCGACCGCGGGTGTGGCCTCATTCTCGACCAACGCGAGCCGTTGTGCAGTGCGGCAAATCGGCGCCACCGCAAATGTGAAAAATCCGCTCCGCGCCGGCTCTCCACGGTAATTGTGCGGTGCGGCAAATGGGCGCTGATCTTTGTTCTCGTTACCCGTCTTCGTTCGCGGTATAAGCGCTGCGGCTCGGGGTGCAACAAGAGCGCCAAATGGCGCTGAGAGTATCGGGAATCGCCTGCAGCATGAGCAGTATCACCGGGCGGCTCATCAAGGGAAGCATGTGGCTCAGCCTGTCGCGAGCGATCGTGAACGGGCTGGCGACGCTCAGCACCTTCGTGCTGGCGTGGTACCTCTCGCCTGCCGATTTCGGCCTCGTTGCATTGGCGACGACGATGCTCCTGATCGTCACCACAGTCACCGAACTCTCGCTCACCCAGGCGCTCATCCGACATGAGGCGCCCACCGAATCGCATTTCAGCGCTGCCTGGACCCTCAATGCCACGCGCGGACTGATACTGTGCCTTTTCTTCGCGGCCTGTGCCTGGCCGGCATCGGTGGTCTATGAAGACCCGCGCCTGTTCGGCGTCATGGTTGCGCTGGGCTTCAGCGTGCTGCTCGGCAGCATGACGAATCCGCGGCTGATCATGCTGCAGCGCAAGCTGATCTTCTGGCAGGAATTCGTGCTGAGCGTTTCGCAGAAGTTCGTCGGGGTCGTCGTGGCGG
>NZ_RZSX01000698.1:0-3466 GCF_004023105.1 Mesorhizobium sp. M5C.F.Ca.IN.020.32.2.1
GTTCGGGAATAGATCTTGCGTCGTCGCCTTCCGTCGTCTCAGGCAATTCAGGCTTCGGCCAGCGTCTTGCCTGCACCTTAGCGTGGTGTGGCCTGGGATTTGTCTGCATCCTGGCGATCATGGCTGATGCGGCCTTGTCCGCTGCTGCGATCAGACACGCAATGAGCAAAGCCCGCGGAAGGTTCCGTTGAAATTACACACGCCTGCGCCTTCACCGGCGGATGGCCGACAACGCGATGCCTACACCTCGTGCAGATAGAGATGATAATCCAGTTCGCTGACCGTGCGCGCCACGCGCAGATATTCGGATTGCTTGATCGCCACAAATGTACGGTGCAGGTCTTCGCCCAGTGCGCCTTTGAGGAACGTCGACGCGCGCGCGGCCTCGATCGCGGCGCGCCAGTCCACCGGCATGGTCGTGCGCGTGATTGCCGATTCGTAGCCATTGCCGGTGGTTTCGGGGCCGGGATCGAGGCCTTCGTCGAGACCCTTAGTGATGCCGGCCAGCACAGTTGCCGCTACCAGATAGGGGTTGGCGTCGACGCCCGACGGCCGGTGCTCGATACGCCGGTTTTTCGCATCACCCGCCGGCACGCGCAGCGCCACCGAGCGGTTGTTGACGCCCCAGGTCGGCGCCACCGGCGCATAGGATTGCGAAACGAAACGCCGCCATGAATTGGCGTGCGGCGCAAACACCAGCATCGATTCGGCCATGGTCTGGATGAGGCCGCCAAGGCCGCGCAGCAGCGGCAAGGACCAAGTCTCGCCGCTAGCCTCAGTGAAGACGTTCTTGCCGGCGTTGTCCCGCAGCGAGACATGGAAATGCATGCCAGAGCCGGCATATTTCTCGATCGGCTTGGCCATGAAGCAAGCGGTGACGCCGTGGCGGCGCGCCTGTGCCCGCACCAGCCGCTTCAGCATGACGAGGTCGTCGGCCGCCCGGATCACATCGTTGCGGTAGTTCAGTGTCAATTCGTACTGGCCGGGCGCATATTCGGAAATGACAGTCTCCGCCGGGATGCCTTGCATCTTGGCCGCGGCATAGATGTCGGAAAACAGTGGTTCCATGCCGTGCAGATGGTCGACGGAATAGACCTCGGTCTTGGCCGAGCGTCGGCCGTCGAGCACCGCGTGTGCCGGCTGCACCTTGCCGTCGGCGTCGCGCTCGTTGGCGAGCAGGAAGAATTCGAGCTCGAAGGCGCCGGCCGGATGCAGGCCCTTGGCCGCCAGTATCTCCACCTGACGGGCCAGCGCCAGCCGCGGATCGGAGGACATGGGCTGACCGTCGAGATGATACATCGCCATCAGCACCTGGCCGCGCGGCGGCTGTGTGCCGAACAGCGGCACCAGCGTGCCGGGGATCGGCCATGCCCGCAGGTCACCGTCGCCGGTCGTCCAGATCAGCCCCGTCTCGTGAACGTCCTCGCCGGTGATGTCGAGACCGAGGATCGAGATCGGCATGTGCCGGCCGCCCTCGAAGATGCTCTTCAATTCGTGCCGGCGCACGATCTTGCCACGCCCGACGCCATTGGCGTCGGTCAGCACTATGTCGAACGCTTCGATTTCGGGATGGGCGTCGAGAAAGGTCTGCGCCTCGGCAGGCGTCGAGCCCGAAGGTGATGTCATAATGGCGTTCAAAATTTGCTTGTGCGCTTCTCTCATGTGCAAGCTTGTCTCATGCCGCGAGCCTTGCCGCAACCGCGCCGAAGGCGGTGATCAGGCGGTTGACCTGGGTGGCGCTGGTCGCCGGCGAGATCAGCATCATGTTGTGGAACGGCGCAATCAGCACGCCGCGATTGACCAGTGCGACATGGATAGCCGCTTCGAGCTCCGGCGCGTGCGCTGTTTCCGCCTCGCCGCCATTCCTCAGCGGGCCAGGTGCGCAGATGAACTCGACGCGCGCGCCGACTCGGGCAACATGCCAGGGCAGGCGGCAACGGTCGATGACGGCGGTCAGCCCTGCGTCGAGCCGCCGCGCCAGATGGTCCATATGGTCGTAGTTCTCCTCGGTCATCACCTCTTCGAGCGTGGCGCGCATTGCCGCGAACTGCAGCGGATTGGCCGACAGCGTCGTACCCATGCCGGAATAGCCTGGTTCCTTGGCGCTGATATAGTGGGTATAGCGGCTGGCGACGTCTTCGCTCATCCCCCACACGCTGGCCGGCACGCCACCGGCGATTGGCTTGCCGAGCACGAACAGGTCCGGCTCCAAGCCGTGTTTCCTGGTGTAGCCGCCCGGACCGGTCGAGATCGTGTGCGTCTCGTCGATCAGCAGCAGGGTGCCGGTTGCGCGGGTGAGACGGCGTAGCGCGTCGTGGAAGCCGGGTTCGGGCAGCACCATGCAGGAATTGGTCAGCACCGGCTCGGTGATGACGCAGGCGATATCCTTATTCCGGAGCACGGCCTCGAGTGCCGGCACATCGTTGAACTCGATGACATCGGTCGTCCGGGTCAGGTCGCGGAATTCGCCGGCCAGTCCCGGCCGGTTGGCCGGTCTGCCGCCGACCAGCCGCACCATCGTCTCGTCGACCGAGCCGTGATAGCAGCCGTTGAAGACCAGGATCTTTTCCCGGCCGGTGATGGTGCGGGCGACGCGCAGCGCAAAACGATTAGCATCGGTCGCCGTCGTCGCAATCTGCCAGAACGGCAGGCCGAAGCGCTGTTGCAGCAACGGGCCGATCGCCACCGCATCTTCCGAAGGCAGCATGTAGGTGAGGCCGTGTCCGGCCTGCCGGCGGATGCCGCGCGCGACCGGCGGCGGCGAATGGCCGAACATCGAGCCGGTGTCGCCGAGGCAGAAATCGTCGAGCCGGTTGCCGTCGATATCGGTGATGATGGCGCCTCTGGCGCTGTCGACCAGGATCGGAAACGGCGTCGGCCAGTCGTTCATCCAGTGCATCGGCACGCCGCCGAAGAAGCCCGGCAGGCCATTGTCGGCCTTCGCTGCCGATTTCGGCCGCGCCTTACGGAAGGCTTCTGCTTCGGTCTCGCGCAAATCGGCGATGCGGGCGGCGCTAATGCCGCCCACGGACGTCTTTGAATGGTCGATTGTATGCATGAAAGCCCCTCTCATACGTCACTCTGCCAATCGGCGTGCGGAACCGCAATTGGCCGCACAGTTGTCCTGCATTGGTTCAGCGGCCACGGTGAAGAGGACGGGCGCTTGACCTGAGCGCATCCTCCAGCATCAATGCGGATAGGGTTTGTGGCTGGGGAAAGAAAGATGCGGACGATCTTCTGTGCAACAACGCTGCTGTTATCGGCCGGCTCGGCCTTCGCCACCGGCGGCATCTGGTGCTCGGCCGAGGATGCAGCGGTGAAATTCCAGGTCGAAGCCGGCGTCACCAGAGGCATGGGCGGTCCAACGTTCAATTTCCGCGGCGATCTCGAAATTCTCGGCAGACCCGTCGGCGACGATTTGCGCAAGACAGTGTTCGAGGATTCCAACCTCACGCAATACTGGCTC
>NZ_RZSX01000699.1:0-3466 GCF_004023105.1 Mesorhizobium sp. M5C.F.Ca.IN.020.32.2.1
AGCTTGCGCTGCCGGATCGCCGTCCAGGCGGCGTTTGCCGCACCGCCGCCGACACTTCTGACCGAGTTCAGCCGAGGCGCGCCGAGCTCGGCAAGCCGGCGATAGCCGAGCGCCTCGATCTCGGCAATGCCCTCCAACATTCCTTTCAGATAGTCGGCGTCGTCCGCCGGCCGCGGCGTCAGACGCGGCGGCAGGGCAGGATCGGCTACCGGGAAGCGTTCGCCGACCGCGGGAAGTGGATAATAGTCGAGGCCCGTCTCCGTCATAGGGTCGATCGCCGCACTCAACTCGATGATGCGCGCGAGGGGAAAATGCTGCGCCAGCACCTTGCCGCCCGAATTCGACGCACCACCCGCCAGATAAGCATCTCCCAACCGGTGACTATAGATGCCGAACTGCGGCGCCGAGATCGGCCGGTCGGAGAGGATCTTGATGGTCAGCGAGGACCCCAGCGCGGTGACGCCGTCGCCAACTGCCGCAGCGCCCGTCGCCAGGAATGACGCGCAGCCATCCGTCGTCCCGGCGACCACGGCGACGTCGCGCGCCAGGCCGAACAAATCCGCGGCGCTCGCGGAGATCGTTCCCGTGATGTCGCCCGGCTTGACGACGCGAGGCAGGAGTTCCATGCGCATGCCGGTCGCGGCGATCCAGTCCGGCCAGCGCCGAGCCTCGACGTCGTAGCCGGTTTTCAGGGCATTGTTCTCGTCGCTGACAGTGAAACGGCCGGAGAACTGTCCCGCGATCCAGTCGGCCTGATGCAGCACCGCGGCAACGCCGGGCCGTCGCTGGAACCGGAGCGCCTTGGCGAGACCGGACGTCGCCCCAAGTGCTGCGCTCGCTGCCGGCGCTTCGCGCGCGATTACGGCCAGAATAGCGTCGTCGTCGACCTTGTCATTGTACATCAACGGTTCGGCGAGCGGCCGCCCGGTGCCGTCGACCGGCAGCAGCGTGCCCGAAGTGCCGTCGACGGCAATCGACCGGACCGCGGCGCGATCGATGCCTGAAAGCAGTTCGGTCAGCGCCGCGCCGACCGCTGACCACCACACTGAGGGGTCGGGGGCGTTCTGACCAAATCTGTCGAGTGGGACGGCGGAACGCGCGGCAATCGAAAAGTCCGGGCGCATGGCGACGGCGCGCGCACCTGATGTGCCGATGTCGATGCCGATCGAAAGGGGGCCGATCGAAAGCGGGCCCTTCGAACGCGCTATGTCAGCTGCCGGCTGCATTGAGTTTCTGGCGGTACTGCTCGGCGTCCCAGTTGATCAGTTCGTCGTTCTCGGCTGCGGTCAGATAGTTCAGCTTCGCCGCGACATCGACCCGCGCCGTCACGTCGGCAAGGCAGCGTTGCATGGCGTCGGCGCCGCCACTCGCGTCGCCGCGCATCAGCACGCCAAGCCCGGGAAACAGGATTGCCACCGGTGCACTGTCGCACCGTTCGGTGACACGCTTCACGTCCTCGCCGGGTCTCGCCACGACCGAACCCTGGCCGAGAAAGATAACGTGATCGGGATAGAGGCTGCCCCTCGACGCCATGCGGCAGCTTTCCGGATCGATCGCGGCCGCATGCGCTTCGACATCCGCCGGCAACCTGTAACCGGTGCGTCCGATGAGCGCCGTCAGTGCAGCAAGGTTGGGCTCCGCCACCTCGCGGGGCGGCCGCGCCAGCAGCCCTGTGACGCGGCGCAGCAGCGCTTCGGCGCCGGCAACGGTCTCGGCTGCGACGACCAGGCCGTGATTGGCAAGGATCAGCATATCGACCCCTGGTCGAAGGCGCTCGGCAATGCCTTGGGCGAGCGGCAGGCCCGGCCGGCGATAGGGAACATACGCCCATTCGAGACCATCGAGGCGCTTGGCGATTTGAGCCTCGCAGTCGGCCTGCACGGCAAGCGAAATAGTGTCGACGCAGTGGACATGCAGGACGACGCGCTGCGGCATCAGGGCATGAACCGTGGTCTCGATCGAGGGGCGCAGCCTGCGCGTGTTGAGCGCCTCGATGGCGAAACCCTGCGGCTTATCGGCGGCCGGGTCGCGCTGTTCGACAGCCCTGAGCAGCGGGGCGATCGCCACGGGAACCATAATGTGTTCGGCGAGCGCATTCTTCAACCAAGTACCGGAAGCCTTGATCCAGAGCGTGTCGCCAGCCTTCAGCGAAGTGTTGCCGCCCGCGGCCTGGGTCAAATGCGGGTCGCGACCGATGCTGGCCGAAAGCGACCGCAAAGCAGCCAATTCCTGCGCATCCGCATAGTTTGCCATCGAAATTCCTTCACAAACGGCCGCGTGGCCACGGCTTTGGATATCCCGCTGCCGGGATAACGAGTGATGCTGGTATCGCAGATGCGAGTAAGTTACGTCAATAGTGATCTTGTCTAGTCAAATCGAGCTTGCAATCTGATTGGTGTTGAGTAAGTTGCACCAATTGCCGTGGCAAAATGGCATTTCGGGAGGGTATCCGTTGAGCGACTCCGGCCGCCAGCGTCAGATTGTCGAGTTGTTGCGGGATCGCCCCTTCGCCTCAGTGCGCGAGCTGCAGGAGCGGCTCGGCGTGTCGGCAGCGACGGTGCGGCGCGACATCGACAAGATCGATGAGGCCGGTGAAGCACGAAAGGTCTATGGCGGCATCTCGGCGCTCGATGGCGCCTCGCAGGCGGGCGTCGCCTATGCCAGGCCCTATGACGAGAACCGCGATCTCGCAGTCGAAGCCAAGCGGCAGATCGCGGCTCTCGCCGCGACCATGGTGCGCAATGGCGACGCCGTCATCGTGCATGGCGGTTCGACCTGTTTCCATCTCGGTGCCAAGCTCGCCGACCGCAACATCCGGCTCTACACCAACTCGATGCCGCTCATCGCCTATTTGAGCGACCACGGTCATTGCAGCCTAACCATCGCCGGCGGTGAGCTTCATCGCGAGCCTGGCATCATCCATTCGCTCACCCAGGCCGTGCCGTTCTACGCGTCGAAATTCTTTCTTGGCGCGCAAGGCGTCGGCCCGGAGGGCGTGCTGGAATCGCATCCGCTGCTGGTCCGCTCCATCGTCGAACTCAGCCTATGCGCCGACCAGATCGTAGTGCTGGCCGACAGCCGCAAACTGTCGATCCACGCGCGCAACGTCGCGCTGCCTCTGTCCCGCATCGGCACGCTGGTGACCGATGACGGCCTGTCCGATGCGGACGCACGCATGCTCGAAGACGCCGGCGTCACGGTGCGGATCGCCTCTGCCTCTGGAGCCCTGCAGTGAAGGTGGCCGTCCTCGACTTCGGCAAGACCAACTCGAAGCTCTTCGTCTTTGGTCAGGACGGGCAGATTCTCGATGAGCGCCGGACTCAGCCGAACTGGACGCGCAAAGGCGACTTCAGTGTGCTCGACGAGACAGTGCTTCACGATTGGGCGGCTCGCGTCGTCGGCGAAGCGGTCGACAATCATGGTGTGGAAGGATTGATGGTTTCGGGCCATGGCTGCACCTTTGCCT
>NZ_RZSX01000069.1:0-12843 GCF_004023105.1 Mesorhizobium sp. M5C.F.Ca.IN.020.32.2.1
ATGACACGCAGGTCGGACGAGGACAACCACGCTTTCGTGCGCAGAGCAGCATCCAACCCGTTGGCGCTGCCGGTCAAGCGCGCAGATCTCGCCGACAATCTGTGGCAGGCACGGCAGATTGGCGCGCCGACATCAAAGTATGAAGACGGTCTGCGGATCCTCGACCAAGAATTCTCCGAATGAGGAAAAGATTGCCGCCTTACCCGCCGATGTGGAAATTCAAGCGCCACTCTATTCGGGGAGGTGAGGCGTATGTCGCTTGTCCTCGGCAGGATCGGCATCGATCCGCGCCTTGTCGGGATCGAAGGCGCCATGGCGGGCGATGGCTGATGCCGGGGTGTCTGGCGTCTCGTAGGCCCACATGAAGTCATCAGCCGCTCCACCAACCGCATGAACCCGCCAGTAACTCGCCGTGCCCTTCAGCGGAGAGCGCTTTGTGGTGTTCGTCTTCTCCAGCAGGTCGAAATAGATATCCTCGAAAGGGATGTAGAAAATGGGATCGTGTCCATCTTCATGAAGCACTTTTGCACGCTCGGTCGAGGCAACAATCGCGTCGGAGAACCTGACCGTCACGGTTCCATTGAACGGGGTGATTGTAGGCGCGCCGGGGTGGCGGGCGGAATTTGCGGCTAAGGGCTGCATTCGACTTCTCCGTTGGCTGCGCTGTCTCTCACTGAAACGTAGCATCGCCCATCAGGGTTCCAGGTCGGCCAGGCGTTGGCGTCTCAACAAAATGCAATCGCTGCAATACGGCAATAGGCGCATTGGAGCGCGCAACCGTGGTGCGGCTTCGCGTCAAAGAGCTACCGCAAGCTTCCCGCAACGCAGGGTTTCTCAGCCCTCCCTGCTGAAACCCTGTGCGGGCAATCCACTTTCAAGGGAACGCTACCGCCGAAACTTCGTTCATCGGTCACCAATACCGTATCGGCGGCGGGGCTTCGCAAATGAAGGGAGATTGCCATGAAAGTCGGCAACTGCATGACGAGGAATGTCCAGGTCGCGAACCCCGAACAGTCCATTCGCGAAGTAGCGCAGATCATGGGCAAGCTTGACGCCGGAGTGATGCCCGTGGGCGACCACGACCGGCTGGTCGGGATGATCACCGATCGTGATATCGCGATCCGCGGCGTAGCATTGGGTATGGGACCTGACACCAAGGTGCGTGATGTCATGACCCCGGAGGTCAAATACTGCTTCGATGACGAAGACGTCGAGCATGTGCTTGAGAACATGGGCGACCTGCAGGTGCGTCGGCTTCCGGTTCTGAACCGCGAAAAGAGGCTCGTCGGGATCATCTCTCTTGGCGATCTCGCGACGAACGGCGAAGCGGCAGAAGCGGGAGATGCTTTAAGCGACATTTCGAAGCCGGGCGGCGAGCACTCGCAAACTGCTCACTGACGCGGCGACACGTTTAGCGCGAGGTCGACATATATCTTGTTCCGCGGAGCGTCGGCTAACGCTGGCGCCCCGCCCGGCGGGTCTTCGGCCAGGAACATCCATGGATGACGATCCGATTCCGAAGCAACGGGTCTTAGCGCCGAAAACCCGCAAGCGTCCGGCGTCCTGTGCAGCGTGAGCGTTACGAGGACGCATTCGAGCTCCGAGGAAAGTTGCCAGACTACTTCATTGACTCGACCTTCTACGGAGCCGCGATGCTCGCGGAACTCGGTCGCCTTGATGAGGCGCGACAATGGGCCGAGCGGGCTGGTGCAAGGCTTCCCCAGCACCCTGGAGGCGCATTGCACTTACCGCAGCCCGGCGGGCCAGCAGCATTTCGCAGATTCGTTGAGCACGGCCGGTGTGCTAGGATAGGCGGGAATATGGATCCGATCATTGCCTGTATTTTGGAGGTGCAAAGTGTCCGGCCAACCCATTACCGTCCTGATGGTCAATGGGTATCCTGACTACATCGACGCCGAAGTGTGGGCTGCTGAGCTGAAGAAACGTGTGCCGCAGCTGGAGTTCAGGCTTTGGCCAGACGTCGGGAACAAAGGTGACATAGATATAGCGCTGATCGACAAGGGCGCCAGTCCTGGCTTTTTCGACGCGATGACAGGACTGCGCGCGGTCGTCTATTTGGGGGCAGGTGTCGACGGTATTGATCTCCAAAGCTTTCCCAAGAGTGTTCCGCTCATTAGGCTCGCAACGCGTGAGCAGGCTTCGGAAGTGGTGCAGTACATCGTCCTTCGCGTTCTCTGCCAGCAACGGCATGTTGCGGAGTACCTGAGTCAGCAAGCCCGCAAGATTTGGAACCGATCGCGCCGCGGAAGGTCTCCGAGACAAGAATTGTTGTGCTGGGTGCGGGCCGGATCGGTGGATGGGCCGCAAAGCTGTTTGCGGACCTCGGCTACGACACTGCTGTCTGGTCTCGTCACCAGAAGACGCTTCCTGGCATACAGAGTTACTTTGGCCGTGCCCAGCTTGCGGACGCACTCACACTCCGGGATTACGTTATCTGTTCACTTCCCCTGACTGGTGACACTCGTGGGATACTGAACTCCAGTGCCTTTGGAAAAATGAAGCGAGGTGCCTACCTCGTGAATGTCGCCAGGGGCGCGCATGTCAAGGAAGCCGACCTGATCCGCGCTCTCGACGAAGATCAGCTTTCTGGTGCTTGCCTTGACGTGTTTCAGCGTGAACCGCTGGAGGCCTCATCGCCACTGTGGAATCATCCCAAGGTGACCATCACACCTCATGTCGCGAGCTTCTGGGTGGATTCTGGAATCGACCAGGCCGCCGATCTCTGCGGTCAAGTCGCAAGAGGAGAGCCCCTGTCCAACAAGATCGACCTCGAACTGGGTTACTGACTCGAGGTAAGGGCCTCACCCGAGGCGCGCAGAGCGGAGTGACCAGCCCCCACCGAGTGGTCCAGGGAGAATGTTAGTGTGGCCTTGGTGGTGCGCCAAAGGCAGCATGGCCGGCGGAGTCGGTTGGGCCCGCAAGCGGGCTTCCTAGCAGGTCGAAGTTCAAACGTCGAAGTTCAAACCATGACGGCGTTCAAACCATGACGGCGCAAGAAGTTCACCGGGATGTCGTGTCGTGATAAACTCTCCTTGCGACGGGACCGCGACACTAAGGCGGAGCATCTCGCGGCCGGGTGGGTCTTAGTCGCAGACGATGAGCTTGAGCGCCAGATGTTCTCGGATGATTGCAAGCGTCCTGCCAAAGCCTATGGTGAAGGTGGGGCCTCTCGGAGTGGACAGATTTGGGTTGGTCGCTGAACCTCGGGACGATCGCCGGCACCACCGTGCGCGTTCACTTTACCTTCCTGCTTCTGCTCGTCTGGATTTGGCTGACGCACTATCGGATTGGCGGCACGCCAGCGGCTTGGGAAGGCGTTGCCTTCATCATTGCCGTCTTTGCCTGCGTGGTCCTGCATGAGTTCGGTCACATCGCCGCCGCACGGTATTTCGGCATCGGCACGCCGGACATCACACTTTTCCCGATCGGCGGCGTGGCGAGGCTGGAACGCATGCCCGAAGAGCCGGGACAGGAGTTCGTGATCGCGGTCGCGGGGCCGCTGGTCAATGTCGCGATCGCCGCGCTGATCTTCGCCTTGCTCGGTGGGGCGGCGGGTGTCGAACAGATGGCCGGGATCGAGGATCCGCGCATGAATTTTCTCGCCAGGCTTGCCGGGGTCAATGTCTTCTTGGTCCTTTTCAACATGATCCCGGCCTTCCCGATGGACGGCGGCCGTATCCTGCGCGCGGCCCTCGCCGCCCGCCTTTCCTGGTCGCGCGCGACCCAGATCGCCGCCACGATCGGGCAAGGATTGGCCTTCGTCTTCGGTTTCGTTGGGCTGTTCTACAACCCGCTGCTGATCTTCATCGGCATCTTCGTCTATCTCGCCGCGGCAGCAGAAGCCCAGAACGCACAGATCCGCGAGGTTGCCACAAGCGTCCTGGTCGGCGACGTGATGATCACCGAGTTCGCCCGGCTGGAACGGTCGGCGACGCTCGACGAGGCAATCGAGATGCTGCTCGCGACCACGCAGCACGACTTCCCTGTCACCGATTCCGCCGGCCATCTTAAGGGATTGGTGACACGCAACGACATGATCCGGACATTGAAAGAAAAGGGGCCTGCTGAACCGGTCGCGAGCGCAATGCGGAGCGATATCCCGAAAATACATTACCGCAAAAGCCTCGAGGAAAGCCTGCGGCTCATGCAGCAGGCAGATGTGCCTGCTGTCGCCGTCGTGGACAATTCCGACCGGCTGGTCGGGCTCATGACACACGAAACCATAGGCGAGATGCTTATGGTCCGCTCGGCGGTTTCAGATGCCTTCCGATTTGGTCGTTTGCGTGGGAGCAACCCGCGACTCACACGGATCTGAGCAGGAGAATATTCTTTTTACCGCCTGATCGAGTGAGTGCGCTCTAAATGGTAAGGAAGCGAGCCGAGGCAGGATAATTGCGCCGACACGGGCCATTAGCCTTGCCTGGGAGCAGAACCGGCCGGAACGACGTCGTTCCGGCCGGCCCATCTTCTGTGTCTCAAGCGCCCGCGACGTGAGGCAGAAGTTCAAGCGCACCGCGATAGATCATGTCGCCAGCTACGTAGAGGATGACCACCAGGCCGACATAGGCAATCCAACGGTGCTTCTGAAGCAGATTGGCGATGAGGTTTGCAGCAATGCCCATCAGCGCGACGGAGAGGACAAGGCCGAAGATCAATACGTTCGGATGTTCGCGCGCGGCTCCCGCTACCGCCAAAACATTGTCGAGCGACATCGAGACGTCGGCGATGATGATCTGCCAGGTTGCCTGCGCCAGGGTCTTGCGCGGAGCTTTGCCAGCTATGATGCCGTCGTAGTCGACGTCACTTTCCGAAAGCGCTTCGATCGCCTGTGTTTCCTGCGCATGGTTTTGCCGGAGTTCGCGCCACATCTTCCAGCACACCCACAACAGCAATATACCGCCAGCCAACAGCAACCCGACGATCTGCAGGAGTTGAGTTGTCGCGGCCGCAAAGCCGATGCGCAGAACGGCGGCTGCGATTATACCAACGACGATTGCGTTTCTGCGCTGCTGTTTGGGTAGGCCGGCCGCGGCAAGGCCGATAACGATGGCGTTGTCACCGGCCAGCACCAGGTCGATCATGATGACCTGCAACAGAGCGGTCATTGCTTCAGGACTAAAAAATTCTGTCATACGGCACCCTTGCGTTCAGCTAGGGGTGACGCGGCTTGCGAGCATAACCGTAGAGCAACGCGGACACCGCGTATGACAAGAGAAATGCCGCTACAGCTGAAGAAATCTCAAAGCCAGGCCACCCGGATTGAATTCCAGTCCGACATCACAGTCCTGATGGACTGCCAGAGGGGCCCGGCCTGGTAGCACCTAGCTATTGCCGGAAACGCGAAAACTCAAGGCTTAATTGTAATTCGGGATGTGTGGCATCGACCCTCGGCAAGTTTCGTACGCCAAGTCGATCGGGCACGCGGCCATTGTACGGGCCGGCAGCCGCAAGTACACTGAGACCGTGGGCTTTGGTCAGTCTCTGTAATACTCGATCTGCGACCGTCGATGGCGATGAAGGAAATCCGTCTTGGCTGTTCATCGACGACCGATCGGCCAATATCTGTTCCCAATCGGCTCCTTGGGTCTGGCCGCACTGATTCATTTCGGCGCCGCGTCGATCGAGCATTCGCTGCTTTCGATCAAGATCCTGGCGATGATCGTGGTCGCTATCTTCATCTTCGCGACCGTGTTTGTGGTTTTGCATCATGCCGAAGCCGTCGCACGGCGGCTCGGTGAACCTTACGGCACGCTGCTTTTGACATTTTCGGTCACGGCCATCGAAGCATCGGTCATCGTTTCGATGATGCTGCATGGCGAGAACAACCCGACGCTGGCACGCGAGTCCGTGTTTTCAACGGTCATGATCGTGTGCGCTGGTGTTGTCGGGGTCTGCCTCACACTGGGTGGGCTGAAGCATCGATATCAGGACATCAAACGACAGGGCACCAACGCTTCCCTTGCCGTCATTATGGCGCTGACGGTTCTTACGCTGATCCTTCCAAACTACACGCTTGCAACAAGCCCCGGTACGTTCTCCGCATCGCAACTCGCTTTCGTGAGCGTTCTTTCAATCCTCCTCTATGGTGCCTTCGTCTTTGCCCAGATGGTACGCCATCGGGGTGATTTTATCGAGGATCTGACGTCCAGCGCGGAACATGAGGCGCATGTATCTGAGGGTGGGAACGTGGCCACAAACGTGCTCCTCCTATTTGTTGGACTGGCAGGGATCGTTCTTCTGACCGAGCAGGTGGCCGGCAGCATCGAGAATGGGCTCGAGTTTCTTCAAGTTACTCAGGCGGACGCAATCGTGGGCTTCTTCGTCGCTGCGCTGGTGCTTATGCCGGAGGCGGTGTCGGCGGTTCGGGCAGCGCTGAATAACGAACTGCAGCGAGGACTGAATGTCGCTCTCGGCTCTGCCTGCGCCACAATCGGCCTGACAATCCCGGCAATCGGTGCGGCGAGCCTGCTCACCGGACGGAGCCTGACTCTTGGTCTGGGCCCGGGGGATACCGTGCTTCTCATCCTCGCGCTTGCCATCAGCATCGTGAGCTTTGGGACGGGCCGAACAACGATGCTGACGGGGCTTGTTCATCTCGTCGTGTTTGTCGCCTATCTGTTCCTTATCTTCGTGCCGTAGAGCGCCGGGCCGTGTCGTGTCGATTTGCGCGCAAATGGCTAGCCTGCAATTACTGGACCTTCGAGCGCAAGCGATCCGTCACGAACTCCATCAACACCACGATGGTGAAGATCACGAGAATGATGGTCGAGGCATTCTTGTATTGGAAAAGATCGAACGCGACCTTCAGCTCCTGGCCGATGCCACCGGCTCCAACGAGGCCGAGAACAACAGACGAGCGCACTGCCTTTTCAAGCGCAAAGAGCGTGGTGTTTATCAGGGACGGCATAGCGTCGGGCAGAACTGCCCCGCAGAGGACAGAGAACCGACTGGCCCCGATTGCAAACAGCGCTTCCTGAGGTCTTTCGTCGGCATCCTCCATCGCCTCGGCGAAGAAGCGCCCGCAAAAACCGATCGTATCGACGACGATGGTCATGGTTCCAGCAACCGCCCCGAGACCAACGGCTGACACGAAAAGAAGTGCCCAGACCAAATCTGGAACGGTCCTAAACAATGAGACCAGGATTCTGGAGATATGCCGGAACGGGCCGAGCGGGGTTATGTCCTTGGCCGAGAGCCAGGCAAATGGCAAGCTGAGGACGACACCTATTGCTGTCCCCACGACCGCTATCTGAAACGTTTCGATCATGCGCCAGAAAACCCGCAGGAGGAACCCTGGCTCGACATTTGGGGGTATCATGCGGCCGACGAGCCGGGCCATGCGGGGCACTCCCCCTGCCAGCTGTTCCGGCGAAGGTGCGACCTGCCCGGCGGAAACGATCACGAGAGCGGCCAAAGCGACGGCAAAGCTGAAAGTGAGGGGCGAGATCGATGGAATCCGGCTCGGCGAAAGGCGGTCATGCATCGAAGACGTCTTTCAAATCAGCGCGGGTGACATGCGCCGTCGGCCGGTCGAAGAAGACCTTGCCCGCCTTGAGCGCTATCAAGCGATCGGAGTAGTCGAGAGCATGTTCCATGTCGTGCGTGGTGTAGACCAAGGTGATCGCTTGTTCCTGGGTGAGCTCGGAGAAAACTCGCATCACATCATGTCCAGCCGCAGGATCGAGACTTGCCGCCGGTTCGTCTGCTATCAAAAGCTTCGGACGCCGGATCAACGCACGGGCAATCGCCACCCGCTGCGCCTGCCCTCCAGAAAGCGCGTCGGCGCGGGCGCCTGCCTTGCCGAGAAGCCGCACGTCGGCGAGCGCCTGCATTGCTTCCTCGCGCCAGTGTTGCTTTGCGATGGAATGGTGCCAGCCGCGCCAGCCGCCGGGCAGCCCGAGCTTGCCCTGCAAAACGTTTGTAAGAACGGATTGGCGGCTAACCAGTCCGTGATGCTGGAAGACAAATCCGATCTGCCTGCGTATGCGCCGCAGCTGGGCGACGGACGGCGCCGAGCGGAAGCTCTCGCCGAGGGTGACGACCTCGCCACCGCTCGACGGTAAAAGACCGATGAGGCATTTGAGCAGGGTGGATTTTCCAGCACCGTTCGAGCCAATCAGGGCAACCCGTTCGCGCGATGCTATGTTGAGGCCAATACTGGAGAAAACAACCTTTCCGTTCGCATAGCTCTTCGCAAGATCGTGCGCGGCAATGATTGCTGTCATAGTGACCTCTTGGCCCAGACGGGACTACGAAATAGACCGGCGGTTAACCGCCGGCCTTTGCGATGAAAGGAGCAAGCCTCAGTTTACGAAGTCGGTGAGGGTCTCGATTCCGATCGTGCGGTACATCGAGCGGACATAGTCGTAGTCCGAGTCCCTGACATCAGTCAGAAAGAAACCGCCCTTGAATTTCTGGTTGTCCTCGCCTGTCAGGATCGCTTTCATCAGCTCGTTGCCATTCTTCGCAAAGGCATCGCGGACCTTGACGAACACGTCGTCTGAAATGTCCTTACGGGCGACAAGAATGTCGTTCGGCAGATCGCGGCCCCGTGCGATTACCGAGAAGGCAGTGTCGGGGAACGCTTCCCGGACCGAGTTCAGATAACCGAAATTCAAGCCGATAGCGGCGATGTCGCCGCGGATGAGAGCCTCAGCCGCGATATTGCGCGATATGATCACTGGCTCGTAATCGGTGGCATATTTCAGGTTGAAATCGGCCAGCGCCTGCGCGGGGCCGAGGTGCTGGGAGGTCGAGCCTACCGAGCCGAATGCAATCTTCTTGCCCTTCAAGTCTTCAATCGAGCGGATCGGTCCATTCGCCAGTACGGCGATTTGAGCGAAATAATCGGGGCGCTGCCAGGCAACAACAATCTTCGGCTGGCTTAATTCCTTCATGACCACGTATTCAGCAGGACCGGTCAGGACGAGATCGACCTGCCCGGAATTCATGGCCTCGACGGCGGTGGTCCGCGAGCTGACCGGAAACAGCTCGATATCCAGGCCGGTCGCCTCTTCAAGAGCGGTCTGGAAAGCGCCGAATTCCTGCTGAAGAGCCTCCAGTCCCTCCATGTCGGTTACCGCGAATTTCACCGGCTCCGCAAAAGCTGGAAGAGCGGAGGCAAGCGTCAGCGCGAGTGCGGTTGCGATGGTGCGGATCATCATTTTTCCTTTGCTGTATAGACAGGAAACTGTTACCCGCTAATCCGTATACGCAGCAGATGACGTGTTCGTGACATTTCGTCGGCGCCACCGGCAGGCTTTGCTTTTAGAGGGATACAGTGAACTGGCACATCCAGGGTGGTCGCATCCTTACCGACCGGGGACTTGAAACCGCGGACCTGAGCATTGCCGGCGGGATACTGTCAGAGATCCAAGCGGCCCATGCGTCCATAATCGATGCCGATGGTCTGCTCGTGCTTCCGGGGATCGTCGATATCCACGGCGACGGCTTCGAGCGGCAAATCATGCCGCGGCCGGGTGTCCGCTTCGACACGGCGCTGGCGTTGAAAGATACGGACCGCCAGCTTGTCGCCAATGGAGTAA
The DNA here is from genome assembly GCF_004023105.1 of Mesorhizobium sp. M5C.F.Ca.IN.020.32.2.1. Classification (NCBI taxonomy): domain Bacteria; kingdom Pseudomonadati; phylum Pseudomonadota; class Alphaproteobacteria; order Hyphomicrobiales; family Phyllobacteriaceae; genus Mesorhizobium; species Mesorhizobium sp. M5C.F.Ca.IN.020.32.2.1. The sequence goes on from NZ_RZSX01000069.1 coordinate 9,567, forward strand.
CCACAGCCTTTCACGGCGTCACGGTGTCATGGGAGCCCGGACTTCGCTCGCTCGAAGCCGCCAAGCAACTGATCGGCGCGCTCTGCGATCTCCGCGATACTCTTAGCTGCGATACGCGTGTGCATCTGCGCTGGGAGACCTTCGCGCTTGATCAGATGGCGCAGGTCATACAATGGCTCTCTCTTTGGCCGCGACCGATCATTGCTCTCAACGACCATACGACCGGGTCGGTATTGAACGGCACGATCGCCCGCAAGATCGGCCAGATGGCGGAACGGTCCGGCTTGAGCCGTGAGCAGTATATGGCGTTGCTCGATCAGATTTGGTCCCGCCGAGCCGACGTAGCGATCGCGATCGGGAAGCTGGCCGCGACTGCACGGGCCAATGGCAATGTGCTTCTTGCCCATGACGAAGCGTCTCCCGAAGAACGTATGTATTTCCGCGGTCTCGGTGCAAAGGCTTCGGAATTTCCACTGACGCTCGAAACGGCGAAAGCCGCGCGGCAAATGGGCGAGGATGTGATCCTCGGCGCGCCCAATGTCGTGCGCGGCGGCAGCCATAATGGAGCGCTGAATGCCACCGAGGCCATCAGAGCCGGGCTCTGCACGGTGCTGACCAGTGACTACCACTATCCCTCGCCTTTGCATGCGGCCTTCAGGCTGTCTTCTCCGGGGGCCAGCGATTTCCCCATGATCTGGAATCTGGTCTCGGCAAATCCGGCCCGGGTAGCCGGCCTTGACGATCGCGGATTGCTTGTTGCCGGCCGCCGAGCGGATCTGATCCTCGTCGATGCCGGCGATCCGGAGCATCCGCGTGTGGTGGCCAACATGGTTCACGGACAAATTGTCTATTCCTCTGGACTCTCGCGCGTAAACCGACGGTCGGCACACCGATCGCCGGTGAATAAGGCTTCATGAACCAGAATACGAAAATCCCAACACCACACGAGCGCAGCGTCAATCGTCTCCTAGCCTTTGACGGGCTGGTCTTTCGGCCACGCAGCGATTCGCCGATCTGGCAGCAGATCTACGATCACATCTTAGATCTGATCGAGAGCGGCTGTCTTCCGCCGGGCAGCCAACTTCCCGGAGAAACGCATCTGGCGGAGAAACTCGCGGTCACCCGCATTACACTTCGCCGGGCGCTGCAGCAGTTACAGCATGAGGGCCACCTCACCGCTCGCAAGGGCGTCGGTATCTTCGTGCGAAACCTACCCTCGACATTCACGGTTCGCGACGGACAGCGCTTTCTCGACAATTTCGAAGCTCATGGCCAGAAAATCGGCACCAAGACGCTGCTGATCGTCCGGGAACCAGCAGAACCGGCCGCGGCGGAGCGGTTGCGTCTCGCACCTGATGCCACCATTATCCGGCTGTGCCGGATCAGAACGTCCGATAAGCAGCCGGTTTACGTCAATACCAAGGTCTTTCCAGCCAATCTCTTTCCTGATTTCGAGCAGACGTACGACGTGCGTCAGTCGGTGACCGATGTTTTCCGCGCGCATGGCATCGAGAATTACCGGCGGGCCGAGACGCGCATCAGTGGCGGCTTTGCGTCCCCTGATGAAGCCGGAATCCTGCGGCTGACACCCGGAACACCAGTATTCCGCATCAATGCCGTCAACGAGGACCGCAACGGCATACCAATGGAATGGACCCGCGGCTGCTGGCCGCTGACGTCTGTCGAGTTCGTGTTCTGATCCTGGCGCGATGGCGCGCTCAACATGCTCTTCGCCTCAGCCCATGGTTCCTGGGGCGTAGCGATCAGCACGACCAGTTCATGATGTCGGTCGGCCATTGGGTCGGCTTTAGACGGACCCCACAAGCCGGTCGAGAAAAGGCCGCTGGCCAATAAGCATCTTTTCCCGGGCCATCTCGAGGCCGAACCACCCTGCGCGATCGATCTCCGGAAAGAATTGCATGCGGCCGCTGCGCGGTGGCCATTCCATCTCGAACATGTTGCTCCGCAAAGTGCCGGCGTCGAAATCGCCTTCGACGCCGAAGGCTGTAATAAGCTTGCCGCCGCGCTGGCGCAGTTCCCCCAACGCAAGCAGTGCTCCATCGAGCTCCCAGCCGGTTTCCTCCACGAATTCACGACGTGCCGCAGCTTCCGGCTGTTCGTCATCACCATACTCGCCCTTTGCAATCGACCATGCGCCAAGATCGCGGCTTTGCCAGAACGGCCCGCCCGGATGAACAAGCAACACCTGCAGTTCGTTGCTCGATCTGCGGTAAGGCAGGATGCCCGCACTTCTTTTCGCCATGGCCTCAAGCCTCTGCCATGCAGCATGCCGCAACAACGACAAAGCAGTTGCCGGCTTGGCGTAGCAGACGCTTGTGCCAACGCCGCGCGATGGAAAGCACGTCGCCAAAAATGGCTGTACGACAACCCGCTCGGTTCGATTTGGACCAGGCACGCCTAGTGTTCACCGATCTGCACGAACCGCGCGCTGCCGGCGATCTCGACGAAACGTCCAATATTGTCGGGCCGGTTGGATTAGCTACCGGCTCGCCGAGCGCGAAAGAGAAGCTTCCGTTTGTTCGGCATTACTCAAGAATTCGTCGCGTTCGGCTATCCACAGATCCGCATAGTCGACATTCTGCCACTCGGCAAACCACGGACCACCGCTTGTATAGTGGACCGCCTTAGGTGTGCCATGCGTCGGCTTTTCGTTCCAACCTTCAAGCCAGTTCCACTCTACTGGCAGCGAGCCCAGGTCCTCATCGGCGACCCACTGCATTCGATGGAGGTAGGCACCACTTTCGCGGTTCACGACCTCTGGCGTAAGCGATTTAACTGAAGGGTGCGCGCAGTTGAACAGCATCAGCGAGGACCAGTTTTTTCGTGGGTAGGATGTCTGGACCACGCCGTCCATCTTGGTAGTGGCCTTCGGCGTATAATCATGCTGGACGCAATAGACCGCCTTGTTCGACTTCGTGTATTCCAGCAAACCTGCGACGTCACCGAGCCACAGGAAGTCGCAATCGCAGAACAAAGCCCAACCCGTGTAGTCGGCGAGAAAAGGCGTGAGAAACCGCGTGTAGGTGAACTCTGTTGACGCGAGTGGATCTTTTTCCCTCCAATACAGTCCACGGGCACGCAGTTCGTCCTGTTTGATTGGAATGACGGAGACAGGCACCGAAGCGTTTTTAAGCAAAGAGTGCCGTGCTACGTCGTAGGCGATCGGCTCGCGGCTGTCCCATCCAACGAATACCCTAAACGCATCAGTCATATTCAGTACCTTGGCTCCAATTTCAAAACGGCCATACACTAACTG
>NZ_RZSX01000006.1:0-23374 GCF_004023105.1 Mesorhizobium sp. M5C.F.Ca.IN.020.32.2.1
GCCATGGACCTGTGCAACCGTATCTACCGCGATTTCACCTATGATGGCGAGGCGACTACGGTGCAGACCCGGGCAAGCGATGCCTTCGACCTGAAGCGGGGCGTCTGCCAGGACTTTTCGCATATCATGATCGCCGGCCTGCGCGGCCTGGGTGTCCCCGCCGGCTATGTCAGCGGGTTCCTGCGCACCATTCCGCCGCGCGGAAAACCGCGGCTGGAAGGGGCCGACGCCATGCATGCCTGGGTCAAGGTGTGGTGCGGGCGCGACACCGGTTGGCAGGAGTTCGATCCGACCAATGGCATGCGGGCAAGCAACGACCACATCACCGTCGGTCATGGCCGGGACTATTCGGATGTAGCGCCGATCGTCGGCGTCCTGAAAACAACCGGAGGGCAGGTCGGCGAGCAAGCAGTCGACGTCATTCCAGTCGTGCTGGAAAAGGCATAACGGCAAGCGAGGCCGCACTCGATTTCTAGGCGCCGAACGTAGACAGAGGAAGGCTCCTCGAACGCACACGCGGTGAGCCTGACATCATTCTGAAAGCCATTCGCGGAACCAGCGGCGGGTCCGGCGCTTATCTACGGGAAAATTTCTCGCGGAGAGGACATGTTGGACAAATCCGGGTCGCCATCCGGCCGATCGGCTGGCAAGGAGGTTGCACCAAAAGACGGGGCGCCGACAAATGGGTCGCAAGCCTCTGCCGATCGAGCCTCGCTTACCTACCTCACCGACGCCGAGCCCGGTATCCGGCGTCTCAGGGCTGGCAAGGGATTCTCATATAAAGGCCCTGACGGGCAGGGTGTCGACGACGACACTATGGCCCGCATCAGGGCGCTCGCCATTCCACCGGCGTGGACGGATGTGTGGATCTCGCCGGATGCTGACGGTCACATCCAGGCGACAGGCCGTGATCAGCGCCGACGCAAGCAATATCGGTATCATGCGCTATGGGCGGAGGAGCGTGACGGCGTCAAATATTCGAGCCTGGTTGCCTTTGCAGAAAGCCTGCCTGAGCTGCGACGCCAGATCGATGCCGATCTGCGCCGTCACGGCCTGCCGCTGGAACGCGTTGTCGCCGCTGTGGTCTGGCTGCTTGACAACACGATGATCCGCGTCGGCAATGCCGCCTACGCTCGCGACAACAACAGCTTTGGGCTGACCACGCTGCGCGACCGCCATGTCGACATCAATGGCTCGAGCCTGCGTTTCGCTTTCAAAGGCAAGTCCGGCAAGGAATGGAAGCTGAAGCTCGTCGATCGCCGGATCGCCAGGATCGTGCGCGGGGCGCAGGATCTGCCGGGCCAGAAGCTGTTCCAGTATCTCGACGACGACGGAAGCAGGCGACCGATCCGATCCGACGAAGTCAACCGCTACATCAGGGAGACGGCAGGGGCGGATTTCAGCTCCAAGCACTTCCGAACCTGGGGCGGCACTATCCATGCTGCGTCACTGTTTGCGCAAACCGAACGATCGGAAAGCCGGGCACAACAGAAGCGGGTGATGAACGGCCTCATCGACAAGGTCGCCGAGCGGCTGGGCAACACCCGCGCCATCTGCCGCAGATGTTACATCCACCCGCAAGTTTTCGATGCCTGGTCCGAAGGACGGCTGCTCAGCGAAATAGCGGATGCGAACAAGCGGAAACGATCGATACCCGGTCTTGACGACGAAGAGGCTCTCGTACTGAGATGGCTGAAGGCGCAGGGGAGCTGAACCGAACGGAGCCGCCGCAGGCTTTCGTGATCCGTGCAGGACGTAATTTTTTGTCGACGTCATGTCGGGATAGGCCCTAGTGTTTCGTCCTTTGACAGAGAAAAGGACGACCTATGCTTTACGCGATCCTCTGCTACGCCTCCGAAGACGTCGTCTGCTCCTGGAGCAAGGAGCAAGATGACGCTGTCATGAAAAAACTCCTGGGCGTGCAGGAAAAATACGCTCAGGCGGGCCGGCTGGGCCCGGTCGCGCGGCTGCTGCCGACAACCGCTGCGACAACCCTAAGAAAGGTCAAAGGCGAAGCGGTCGTCATCGACGGACCATTTGCCGAAACCAAGGAACAGTTCCTCGGCTTCTACACCCTCGAATGCGCCGATCTCGAGGAGGCCGTCGACTTTGCGCGTGAACTTTCCGAGGTCAACCCGAGCGGCGGCTCCTACGAGATACGTCCGGTTTCGCTCTTCGATCCCGCCAAGGTTTCCGCATGACCGACCTTACCTGGATCAGCACGGCGATCAGCACTGCCCGCCCCCAGGCGATGGGCGCGCTGCTGCGCTACTTCCGCGATCTCGATGCGGCGGAGGAAGCCTTCCAGGACGCTTGCCTGCGAGCTCTGAAGAACTGGCCGACAAACGGCCCGCCGCGCGATCCGGCAGCCTGGCTGATCTTCGTCGGCCGCAACAGCGGCATCGACGCGGTGCGCAAACGTGCCAAGCAGGCGCCGCTGCCGGAAGAGGACCAGATCTCCGACCTGGAAGATGCCGAGACCGACATCGCCGAACGGCTGGACGGCGCGCACTACCGCGATGACATATTGCGGCTGCTGTTCATCTGCTGCCATCCCGACCTGCCGGCGACGCAGCAGATCGCCGTGGCGTTGCGCATCGTTTCAGGCCTGACCGTCAAGCAGATTGCCCGCGCTTTCCTCGTCGGTGAAAGCGCCATGGAGCAGCGCATCACCCGTGCCAAGGCGCGCATCGCCGATGCCGGCGTGCCGTTCGAGACGCCGGGTGCGGTTGAGCGGTCCGAACGACTGGCCGCCGTCGCTGCCATGGTCTACCTGATCTTCAACGAAGGCTATTCGACCAACAGCGGCGAGGCACCAGCCCGCGCGCCGCTCTGCGAAGAAGCGATCCGGCTGGCCAGGCTGCTGCTTAGGCTGTTCCAGACCGAGCCGGAGATCATGGGCCTGGCGGCGCTTTTGCTTCTCCAGCATGCGCGTGCGCCGGCGCGTTTCGACGAGAATGGCGAGATCGTGCTGCTCGAAGACCAGGATCGCAGCCTGTGGAGCCGCAAGATGATCGACGAGGGGCTGGCGCTGGTCGACAAGGCGCTGCGCCACCAGAAGCCGGGTCCCTACCAGGTGCAGGCCGCGATCGCCGCCCTGCATGCGCGGGCGGCGAAGCCCGAGGATACGGACTGGAACGAGATCGACCTGCTCTACAGCTTGCTCGAGCAGATGCAGCCGTCGCCGGTGGTGACGCTCAATCGCGCCGTCGCGGTCGCCAAGGTGCGCGGGCCGGAAGCGGCACTTGCCATGATCGAGCCGTTGGAGCAAAGGCTTTCCGGCTATTTCCATTTCTTTGGCCTCAAAGGCGGCCTGCTGATGCAGCTTGGTCGTGGCGAGGAGGCGCGCATCGCCTTCGACCGTGCCATCGCTCTTGCCAACACGGCAGCCGAGGCCGCCCATATCCGCATGCATATCGACCGCCTGATGAAGGAAGGCGCCGCGCGGGGAACCGCGCAGACAGCGCGCTGAACGAGTCACTGGTTCAACGGTCTGACCTTGGCTTAGACCATGCCGGGGTGGCGATTTTTCCCTGAAACGAGTAATGCCACGCCATGACAGCGCCTGATGTGCCGATCGGTACAGGGACGGCATGGCACAAGGCTTTGGCAGGTTTGTTTTATGCATGTCGTTGTCCCAAAACCGCTGCGCACTTTTGGGCGACATGCATTCTGAAAGGGAAAGAAAATGACGATTGCGAAGGAAACAGCCGGGTTACTGGCGAAACTCGGTGTCGCTGAGGACGCGCTTTCGGGCGGCGATCTTATCGTGCGCAGCCCGGTGACAGGCGAGCAGATCGCCGCGCTGAGGACGATCTCGCCGGCCGGTGCGGCAAAGACCATCGATGCCGCCCACAAAGCCTTCCAGGCCTGGCGTCTGGTGCCGGCACCGAAGCGCGGCGAGCTGGTGCGGCTGCTTGGCGAGGAACTGCGCGCGCACAAGGCCGAGCTTGGCCGGCTGGTGTCGATCGAGGTCGGCAAGATTCCGTCCGAAGGGCTCGGCGAAGTGCAGGAAATGATCGACATCTGCGATTTCGCCGTTGGCCTGTCGCGCCAGCTCTACGGCCTGACCATCGCCACCGAGCGGCCCGGTCATCGCATGATGGAAACCTGGCACCCGCTGGGCGTCGTCGGCGTGATTTCGGCCTTCAACTTCCCGGTCGCGGTGTGGTCGTGGAACGCGGCGCTTGCGCTGGTCTGCGGCGACGCTGTGGTGTGGAAGCCCTCGGAAAAGACGCCGCTGACGGCGCTCGCCTGCGAGGCGATCTTCAAGCGTGCGGCAGAGCGTTTCGGCGATGCTCCGGAAGGTTTGACGTCGGTGCTGATCGGCGATCGCGCCGTCGGCGAAATTCTGGTCGACCATCCCAAGGTGCCGCTGGTCTCGGCCACCGGCTCGACCCGCATGGGCAGGGATGTCGGTCCGCGGCTGGCAAAACGCTTTGCGCGCGCTGTGCTGGAGCTAGGCGGCAATAATGCCGGCATCGTCCGCCCGACGGCCGATCTCGACATGGCCTTGCGCGCCATTGCGTTCGGCGCCATGGGCACGGCCGGGCAGCGCTGCACGACGCTGCGGCGCCTGTTCGTGCATGAGAGCATCTACGATGCCTTTGTTCCGCGCCTCAAGAAGGCCTATGAAAGCGTCTCGGTCGGCAATCCGCTGGAGACATCCGCGCTGGTCGGACCGTTGATCGACAAGGCAGCCTTCGACAGCATGCAGAACGCGTTGAAGGAAGCCGCCGCTCACGACGGCAAGGTGACCGGCGGCACGCGGGTCGACAATGGCCACCCCGACGCCTATTACGTTCGTCCGGCGCTGGTCGAGATGCCCAAGCAGGTCTCGCCGGTGACGGAAGAGACCTTCGCGCCGATCCTCTATGTGATGAAGTACTCGGATTTCGACGCCGTGCTCGACGAGCACAACGCGGTCGGAGCGGGGCTGTCGTCGTCGATCTTCACCCGCGACCTGCAGGAATCCGAGCGCTTCCTCGGCGTCGACGGGTCCGACTGCGGCATCGCCAACGTCAACATAGGCACATCAGGGGCCGAGATCGGTGGTGCCTTCGGTGGCGAGAAGGAGACCGGCGGCGGCCGCGAGTCGGGCTCCGATGCCTGGAAGGCTTACATGCGGCGCGCCACCAACACGGTGAACTATTCCAAGGCGCTGCCGCTGGCCCAAGGCGTATCCTTCGACATCGACTAGGCTGGTGAGACCCTTGTCGTGGCGGCTATGCCAATAGCTGCCACGATTTATCTCGGTCGCCGTTCAGCGGCTTCCGGGAGATCCAAGACAGTCTGCGAAAGCCGCATCAAGAATGGCGAGCTAACGCCGGCCTTTCCCGTGCCCTCGCCATCTGGCGGAATCTGTAGAGCGCCGGTAGCGAGGTCGCGCGGCATGCGCGCCTGTTCGTCAGCGGCGATCGAAGCTGCCGCAGACCGTGACGATGAATCTTCGGATGTGGCTCTATGGAGCGGCTGATGTGGCCCACCACATCTCGTTGAAGCGTCAACCGAGGCGACCCATATACGCACTGCGTCGGATGTTTTCCTCCCATTGCGTCCGGCGCGTTCCCCTCTGGAGGTTTTAAACCTTCATGCCTGGCCGGACTTTAACAGTCCGGCCTTTTTTCTATTGGTCCTGTGAAGCTGCGAGTTCGCGAGTGAGCTGTAGAACCGCCGTAGCTCAGAGCATCCACGACCGGGCAGGCCGCGGTGCTGGCATCGGGTACGGGTGCCCAGCCGGCATAATCAGCCCAATGAGTGAGAAAATGTCCGTGACATTGTCGTCATATTCCACAGCCGCCTAGCCGTAGGGGTGCGGCAACGGAAGCTGCCATTTTGTCGGGAAATCCACTAGGCTCGCTTGGTTTGCGAGACGGCGAGAGATGCCCGACCTGAAACAGATGCCCGATATGAAACAAATGAGATTGCTCGGCATCGTGGCCGCGACGGCGATCGGTCTGTATGTCTGCTATCTCTTGGCGTTGCCTTTTTTGCCCGCATTGACGTGGGCGCTGGTGTTGGCAATCGTCCTGTATCCGGCTCATCGACGGGTCGAGGAAAGGCTCAGGAACCAAAACCTGGCTGCACTGATGTCAGTCAGCATCGCGGCGGTTGCAGTCGGCCTGCCGCTCATCTTCGTGGCACAGCAGCTTGTTCGCGAGGCGGTAAACGGCGCCACCTATCTGGAGGAGGTCATCCGGGGTTGGAACACAGATGCCTTCGTGTCGGGCTATCCCAGGCTTTCGGCGGTTGCCCAGTGGGTTGAGAACCAACTCGATCCGGCCGGCACGGTCGCCGCATTTGTGCAATGGCTGACGGGACAAAGCACATCGCTATTGCGCGGCTCGATCAATCAGGCCGTGATGTTCGTGCTGACTTTCTATCTGCTGTTCTATTTTCTGCGGGACCGTGAATCCGCCCTGCGGGGGATCGAGCGTCTCTCGCCCCTGCGTGCACCGGAGACGGCATACATGCTGTCGCGCCTTGCCGAGACGGTACATGCGATCCTGATAGGCACCGTTTTTGTCGCCGCTGTGCAGGGAACGCTGGGCGGCCTGATGTTCTGGTGGCTCGGCCTGCCCACGCCGGTCTTCTGGGGCCTGGTAATGGGACTTCTTGCCATCGTGCCAGTGCTCGGCGCATTCGTGATCTGGGTGCCGGCAGCGATCTATCTCGCACTGGAAGGGTCTTGGGCAAGCGCAGCGATCCTGACCATCTGGGGCGGCGGCGTCGTCGCCGGCATCGACAATCTGCTCTATCCGATGCTTGTCGGGAGCCGGTTGCGGCTCCACACAGTCATGGCCTTTATCGGCGCGGTCGGTGGCATCGTCCTCTTTGGAGCATCCGGACTCGTCCTCGGCCCTGCGGTGATCGCGGTCACCATCAGCCTCATTGACATTCTCAAGAAACGGTTGAACGGCCAACCCGGGGCGGAACTGACGCCAAAGCGCTACACGAAGCCATCACGTCAGTCCGGAGCCGGGCCTAGTCGTGAGTAAGCACCGCCACGCGCCTCTGTTCGATTCTAGACCTAAAGACTTGGCAGGCCGTATCGCTCGCGAAGGGTGCGCTCACCCCCAGCGTCGAAAACTTCCGAACGCTCCAGCAAAGGCATCACGTCGTCGATGAAGCTTTGCTGGTCGACCCAATAGTCGAGGCTAGTCGAGGCAAGCGGGTCGCTTTTCGGGTATGCGCCAACCGGCCTCGTGACTGCCGAGGCCAAAGATCACGGCATTGAGATATATGCGCAGCGGCGGGCTCATTTTTCGCCGGCTATATAGGCGTTGCTGTAATAGGCCGCGAAATCGGGGCGTGCGCCGATCAGGTTCCCATCGCTGTCGCGCAGGGCGCCGGCCCTGAACAGGTAGTCGCCGATCGCCTCCATCTTTGCTGGATCGATTGTGCCGATCGCGCCGGTGGGGCTTTGCAGATAGTGGCCGTCGACCAGCGCCTTCAGGGATGCTTCGATCAGCGGACGGTCGGTCAGCACGTCGCTGTTTGCTGCGATCAGGATGTCAGCCGCTTCTTGCGGATGTTCGACGGCGAAGGCATAGCCGCGCCTGGTCGCGGCGATGAACCCAGTTGCCGTGTCCTTGTTCTTTTCGAGGTAGGCCCGGCTCGAGCCAATGAAATTGGTGTGTTGGTCGGGCACGCCGTAATCGGCGTAGCGGAAGGCGCGTTGGGCCTTGCCGTCAAGTTCCGCTTTGATCCCCTCCCAAGTATAGACTTCGAGCGTAAAATCGACTGCGCCATTGGCCAAGGCCTCATAGGCGGAGGTGCCCAGCGTCACCGTTTCGAATTTGCCCTCGCCGCCATCATGGCGGATGATGGTGCCGATCAGCGCATTCTCCCAGGCGCTGCCGAAACCGCCATAGGTTAGGCCGTCCAGGTCCCTTGGGGACTGTATATCGGCGCGGTCGGCATTGAACACCAGCCTGCCGGTTTCTGTCTGCATGATGGCGTAGGTGGCTACGAGGTCGGCCCCGGCCGTGCGTTGGGTGAACAATCCTATGGATCCCAATATACCGAAATCAGCCACGCGGTTGGCGATCAGCGTACCGGCCGCAGTGTCGCTGTAGGGCAGGATCTGCACGTCGAGCCCGGCCTCGGCGTAGAAGCCTTTCGTCTGGGCGACATAGAGCCCGACATGGTTTGTGTTCGGCGTCCAGTCTAGTGCGACGGTGACAGTCTGCTGGGCGCGGACGGACGTGACGGGTCCGAGCCCGGAGATCAATGCGGCAGCGATGAAGAGGCGTCTGGAAAGCATGGTCATGTCCTTTGGGCGGGCTGTGGATCGAGCAGGGTATCGAGGATGTCGGCTTCGATGGCGCTGGCTTCCGGCGAGACATGATCCGTGCGCGGGCGCGGAAGAGGTATGGCGATTTCGCGCAGCACGCGGGCGGGGCGGCTGCTCAGCACATAGATGCGGTCGGACAGGAAGACTGCCTCGCGCACGTCGTGGGTGATCAGCAGGACGGTCCAGCGGTGTCGGTCCCACATCATCGCAAGCCAGCGCTGCATGCCGGTGCGCGTGAGGGCGTCGAGTGCGCCGAACGGTTCGTCGAGCAACAGCATGGCGCGGTCCTGCACGACGGTACGCAACAGCGCGGCGCGCTGGCGCATTCCGCCCGAGAGCTGCGCCGGATACCTTTGCTCGAAGCCCGCAAGGCCGAATTCGCCGAAGAGCGGCGCCACCTTGTCGCGCGCCGCCTTGCGGGACATGCCTTGCACTTCCAAACCGAGCGCGGTGTTGTCGATAACTGTGCGCCAAGGCATCAGGGCATCGTGCTGCGGCATGAAGGCAAACGGTCGGCGCGCGTCGGCCAATGGCCGCCCGTCGAAGTCGACACCGCCGCCGTAGCCTTCGAGACCGCCCGTCAGCAATCTGAAGATCGTGGATTTGCCGGCTCCGGAGGGGCCGAGGATTGAAACGAATTCGCCCGGCTCGACATGCAGGGTGATGCCGGCAAGCACGTCAATGTCGCCAAAACGCTTGCTGACTTGGCGCAGCTCCAGCCGCCTGCTCATGATTTTCGTGCGGCATCGAGCCGCTCCCATGGCATGGCGGCGCGCTGGATCAGCACCGTGGCGGCAAACAGGGCCAGCGTGAGCAAGGCGCTGATCAGCACGGCTGCGAGCACGAGATCGGGCCGGAAATTGTTCTTGGCGTTGAGCATGTAGATGCCGAGCCCTTTGGCCGCGCCGGCATATTCCGCGAAGATGGCGCCCACCACGGCGTAGGTGATCGAGATACGCAGCCCGGCGAAGAAATAGGGCAGCGAGGAGGGCAGGCGGGCCAGCAGGAAAATGCGCATGCGGGAAGCGCCCATCGAACTCAGAAGCGCCGAGATGTCCCGATCCGTCGATTCGTAACCCTGCACCAGCGCGACCAGCATGGGAAAGAAAGTCACGAGGGCGACCAGCATGATCTTCGGCGTCAGCCCGAAGCCGAACCAGAGAATGACCAGCGGGGCGATCGCCACCAGCGGCAGCGTCTGGCTAATGATGAAGACCGGGAACAGGGCGCGGCGCAGCGGTTTGAAGAAATCGATCAGCACCGAAAGAAGGAAGGCAACGGCCAGCGAGCAGGCGAAGCCCACCAATGTGGCACTGGTGGTCGGCACAGTGTTGTCGAACAGCGCCTGGCGCTGCTGGATGGCCTGGGCGAGAATGCGTGACGGCGCGGGCAGCGTGGTGGGCGAGATGCCCGAGATGCGCGCATAGAGCTCCCAAGCCAAAACCAGCGTGCCGACAGATAGCAAGGCCGGTCCGATTTTGGCGAACAAGGCTGCGATTCGCGGCGCGGCGGAGAAAGATTGGGACATGCGAGACCTGTCTGGCGCGAAAAGATCAGCGCGGGGCCGGGCTGTTGGCCGAGACCGTGAGGTCGGTCGTGACATGGCCCTCGGGCGTGCCAACCGGGAGCGTCGAAATATTGACGACGCCGACGAACTCGCCGGTCATCGGATCAAGAGAAATCTGTGCGTCGGAAAACATCGCCCGCCTCGCTCCGCTGGTATTATCCAGATCAGCTCTAGGGTTTACGGGCTTGCAGCCCATCTCTCAGCCCCGACGATACGGAGCACCCCTGTGGATGGCGGCAATTAAACAGATATGGGGTGGAGCTGCAAGTCAGGGTCCGGCCCCGTGAAACTTCGGGTCGGAGGAGGTGGGCCGCAGTGCTATGCGATCGCAGCGGGTGCGGAAAGGCGACGATCGAGTGGACAGTTTCCCGATCGTCGCCATTGTCGATGCCAGGCGTTTGGTGAATTGTGGAAGCATGAAGACATGAATTGCATTCGTTGTAGGCAGCGGGTTTCTATTTCGCCCATTACGACCGCGCTTTGTTGGAGAGCCAAATGCAAGAATTTATCCTTTTTGCGCTCGTAGGGTTTGTAGCTCAAGCTGTCGACGGGGCTCTCGGCATGGCCTACGGCGTAGTTTCCTCGACAACGCTGCTGGGGTTTGGCGTGTCTCCTGCACACGCTTCGGCCTCAGTTCACGCGGCTGAGTTGTTTACTACTGCGGCCTCGGGTTCGGCTCACCTCTATCACCGCAATATCGACTGGAAACTTTTCTGGCGGCTGATGCCATTTGGCGTGCTCGGCGGCGTTCTCGGCGCTTTTGTGCTCACCTCGTTTGAGGGGGCGATCATGAAGCCATATGTGACGACATACCTTGCGCTCGTCGGAGCTTGGCTCCTGTTCCGTTCCTTCCGGCGGATCCCAAGCAAACCGGTCCCTGCGGGCGTGGTGCCTCCCCTTGGGCTTGGTGGTGGATTTCTCGATGCCGCAGGGGGTGGCGGATGGGGTCCAATCGTAACGACGGGCCTTCTCGGTTTTGGCGGGACGCCCCGCTACGTTATTGGAACGGTAAATGCGAGCGAGTTCCTCATCACGCTCTCGGTGTCTCTGACCTTCTTGTTTGCATTACTAACGGGCCATTGGGCGGAGGCAGGAGAGCTAACGGAAAATCTACTCTCTGTCGCCGGCTTGATCCTTGGCGGCGTAGTCGCAGCGCCGATGGCCGGTTGGGTAGTGAAGTCAATCGTAGAAAAGACGCTTCTCAGGCTCGTTGGTATTCTCATCATACTGCTAGCAGGCTGGCAAACCGCGCAACTCTTCGAATGGGTGTAAACTGAGGCACATCGAAAAAGTTGTCGGCGTCGCTTCCCCGGCGGCCGTGCCGGAAACGAAAACTCAGTTCCCAAATGGAACGAAGAGACCCCTTTGATGTTTGGCTTCCTTGGACAACCGGAGGACGAGTCGATGAAAAAATTGGTTGCAACAGCAGGGTTGGCGCTGGCGGTCGCGATGCCGGCAGCGGCTCAGGACACCGCGACCGCGAAAGCCGAATTCGTCAACATGGCTGGCGAGAAGAACGGAACGGCCACGCTGACCGAAACGGCGCACGGCGTGCTGATAGCGTTGGAGGTAACAGGACTGCCGGCGGGTGAATGGGTCGCATTCCATATTCACGAAACCGGGAAGTGCGACCATCAGACCGGCCATGCCTCGGCCGGTGGGCACTTCAATCCGACGAATGCCGAACATGGATACCTCACCGGGAAAGGCCCGCACGCGGGCGATATGCCAAATCAGCGGGTCGGCCCCGACGGCGTTTTGCGTTCGCAGGCTTTCAACAGCGTGGTCAAGCTGGATGGTGGAGATACGGCCATACGAGGCAAGGCATTGATGATCCACGGCGGACAGGACGACTACAAAAGCCAGCCTGCAGGTGATGCCGGAAATCGTCAGGCCTGCGCCGTGATCGAGTGAAAACCTCGAAATGAGTAGAGACCTGTCCGACATATGATCTGACCGGCTCTTCAGCCTCGGCGGCCAGGTAGATGGTCGGAGCCTCTAGCGTGATGATTGCATGAACGATACTTCTCCTAAGGGTGTGCCTTCTATGGGCCTTGCCCAGTCAGCCATTTCCGCTCGCGGCCTGGTCAAGACATTCGGCAAGCTGCGCGCGGTCGATGGTATCAATCTCGATGTGCCGCGCGGCATGATTTTCGCCATCTTGGGCCCGAACGGCGCCGGCAAGACAACGCTGATGCGGATGCTCGCGACGCTGTCGCGCCCCGACGCCGGCTCCGCCACCGTGATGGGGCACGATCTCGTGCAGGCCCCGCACGAGGTCCGTGCGGCAATCGCGATGACCGGGCAGTTCGCTTCGCTCGACGAGGACTTGACGGGCCGGGAGAACCTTGTCCTGCTCGCCCGACTCTGGGGTTTTCGCGGTCGCGCCGCGAAAGCTCGTGCGGACGATTTGCTCGCGGCTTTCGGCTTGTCCGAAGCGGCGACGAAGCAGGTGAGGGATTATTCAGGTGGCATGCGAAGGCGGCTCGACATAGCCGCCTCGCTGGTCGTCACGCCGGGCGTGCTGTTCCTTGACGAACCGACCACAGGCCTCGATCCGAACGCCCGCAAGGATGTCTGGGGCATGATCCGCGGCCTCGCCGAGGCCGGCGTCACCATCCTGCTCACCACCCAATATCTCGAAGAGGCCGATCAACTTGCAGCGCG
Source organism: Mesorhizobium sp. M5C.F.Ca.IN.020.32.2.1 (assembly GCF_004023105.1). Classification (NCBI taxonomy): domain Bacteria; kingdom Pseudomonadati; phylum Pseudomonadota; class Alphaproteobacteria; order Hyphomicrobiales; family Phyllobacteriaceae; genus Mesorhizobium; species Mesorhizobium sp. M5C.F.Ca.IN.020.32.2.1. The sequence continues at coordinate 12,531 of NZ_RZSX01000006.1, forward strand.
CATCGCCGTCATCGACCACGGCAGGAAGATCGCCGAGGGTACCAGCCGCGAACTGAAGGCGGCCACCGGCTCCGGCTTTCTCCATGTCGCGCTCGCCGATGTCGCTCGGTTGGACGAAGCGGCGACCATTCTGGAACGCCGGCTGGAGCACCCTGTCCAACGCAGTGCCGAAGGCGCGGAGCTCTCCGTCCTTGCCCGCACAGCGAAGACCGCCAACGAGGCGCTGGCCGAGCTGGTCGCCGCCGGCATCGAGCTGTCGGATTTCTCCATGGGCCAGCCCAGCCTCGAGGAGGTCTTCTTCGCGCTGACGGCCAGCCGGGCCTGAGTGAAAGCCGCAAGGAAGGCGACAAGCCATGATCGACACGACATCCCTGCAGCGGCTGCAAAGCGTCGCCCGACCTAGAACCCCATCAGCCCTTTCCAACGCGCTCGTCTTCGGATGGCGCGCTGTGCTGAAATTCAACCATGTGCCGGAGCAGCTCTTCGATCTGGTGATGACTCCGATCATGTTCACGCTGCTCTTCACCTTCGTCTTCGGCGGTGCGCTCGCCGGTTCGCCTGGCGAATACCTGCCTTCCTACCCGGCATCCTGGTTCAGACCGTGGTGTTTAACGCAGTCTATTCGGGCATGGGATTGTCGACCGATCTCGGCAAGGGCTTGTTTGACCGCTTCCGATCGCTGCCGATCTGGTCGCTGTCTCCGTTCGCCGGCCTGATGGTGGGCGACATCCTGCGCCATTTGATTGCCGCCTCGATCATTCTCACCATCGGGCTGATCCTCGGCTACCGGCCTGAGGCAGGCATCCCCGGCGTGCTTGCCGCCTTCGCCATGCTGATCGCCATCGGGTTCGGCATGGGCTGGGTATTCATCGTGCTCGGCCTGCTGATCCGCACGCCAACCACCGTGATGACGCTCGGCTTTACTTTCCTGTTCCCTCTCGTCTTCGCCTCCAACATCATGGTCGACCCCGGAACCATGCCGGACTGGCTGCGGGCTTTCGTCGAAGTCAATCCAGTGTCGCTGATGACGACGGCGCTGCGCGGGTTGATGGGTGGCGGGGCGACACTCAGTCAGGTCGTCCTCGCCCTGATCGCGCCGGTAGCGCTGACCGCGATCCTGGCGCCGACGACCCTATGGCTGTATCTCAGAAGGTGATTGGTTCTGCGCATGCCGCAGACGGACCGCCGATCCAAGCGAAACCGTCGACGTTATCTGGCGTGATCTGGCGTGATGTGCGCCTCGGCTCTTGATCGCTAGCTAAGCGCCGTCTTGGGTTCGGCTGTGCGGATGTTCCCCTACGCGACATGCACCGTGCGCTGCCTCGGCTTGATCGCGGTGGCGAGCAGCAGGCCGGCGACGATAAAGGCAGCGCCGGCGAGGTCGAAGTCGTGCAAGCTTTCCCCAAGGAAAAGATAAGCGAGCACGGCGACGAAGACAGTCTGCAGATAGAGCAGCATGCTGGCGCGCCCGGCACCAAGCGTCTCGACGCTGCGGTTGTAGAGGTAATACATCAGAGCGCCGCCCGGACCAGCGACATAGGCGAGTGCCAGAAGGCCGTTCGCATGCAGCGCCGAACGCTCGCCGGAAAACAGCTCCCAGAGATAAAGGGGCAGTGCGACCAGCGCGCCGGCTCCTAGCAGCAGGACCACCATCGGCAGAAGCTCGATAGCGAATTTGGAGCGACGCAGCAGCACGGTGTAGAGGCCCCAGCAAAACGCGCTGCCGACGATCCACAACTCGCCGGGATTGAACTGGAGCCGCATCAGCGCGGTAAGGTCGCCGCGCGCTACGATCACCACCATCCCGACCAGAGCGAGCAGCGCGCCAAGAGCCTTCCAGACGCCGAGGGGCTCGCCGAGCACGTAGCGGGCAAGCACCATGGTCATGATTGGCGACAGCGCCATGATGATGCCGGCGGTCGTCGCGTCGGTGTAACTGAGGCCCGTGTAGATCATGCCCTGACAGAGGGTCAGCCCGATCGCGCCGATGGCCAGCACCTCGATCGTCCGGGACCGGATAAGCACGAGCATCGCCCCGTGATGACGATGGACGATAGGCAGCAGGATCGCGCAGGCGAGCGCCAGCCGCCAGAAGCAGAGCGCCCAAGGCGGCATTTCGGGGGCAACCCACTTGGCTGCGATGTAGACGCCGGCGGACAGGAGCCAGCAGAGCGTCGCGGTGGAATAGGCGAGAGGAAGCGATACGCCGGCAGTCGCCTTGGCTACGCTTGGATGGGCTATCGGCAGCGATTGCATGTACCTCTCCTCCCACTGCGGATCTTAGCAAGATTGCTGCGACTTGCCGAGCAGCAACGCCACCTATTTCACCGATCCTTGTGCGGCGGTTTTTTGTTTTCCGTGTGGAACACAGGCCAGCGACGAAAGTTCGGCTTCTGCAGCCGCAGACAAATGCTGCCAGATCGGATCCTCCCCGCCGATCACAGCCCGCGTCCTTCTCCAGGGGCGCGGGCCTCCTCTGATCCCAACAGACCGTTGCCCGCGACCTTTCCCGGAGGCGCGGGCTTTTCAATCGCGTCCGCCTCGCCGGCAGAACGCGCGAAAGCGCAAGCAGACGAATGCTGTTTAGCGTTCCCGCCGCTAAGCGGATCAAAATTATTAAGCTATTTCAGAGAGTTTTGGTAGCGGGAGAGGGACTTGAACCCCCGACCCCAGGATTATGATTCCCGTGCTCTAACCAACTGAGCTACCCCGCCAGGGCGGCGAAAGGTCCGAAATCCGCCTTAAATCAGAAGGCATGTCGAAGCGTTCGCCAAGGTCGGGCGGATATAAGGTTGGGACGCCAAGCCTGTCAAGCATCGATGCAGCCGGCATGCCGCCACTTGTATCACATCGTGCTTTTCCGAAATCGGAATCGATCTTCCGTAACGATGCGAAGGTTTACGGTCTTGAGACGTGTACCTTACGCGTTCGAGCGGACGCAGGTCGCTCTAATGGCGAAAAGCTTTGCCGGGCAGATAATTGGGCGCAGAAATGCCGGGGTTGAGTTCGGCGGGGCCCGCCGCTATGTCTCGGCCACGAAATTCTAGAGTTGGAATTGATGAAACCGCGCATTGCAGTCCTCGGTTGCGGATACTGGGGCAGCAACCACATCCGCACCCTCAAGGCGCTCGGCGCGCTGCACGCGGTCTCGGACGTCAACCCTGCCCGCGCCGAAGGCTTCGCCAGTGAGCAGGATTGCCTGGCGATCGAGCCGGAGGCGCTGTTTGTCCGCAGCGACGTCGATGCCATCGTAATGGCGCTGCCGCCGCAGTTCCACGCCGATATGGCGGTGCGCGCAGTCCGGGGCGGCAAGGACGTGCTGGTGGAAAAGCCGATCGCGCTGACGGTGGCGGATGCCGAGCGCTCGGTGAAAGCGGCGGCCGACAATGGCCGCGTCTTCATGGTCGGCCATGTGCTGCGCTTTCATCCAGCCTTCGAGACGTTGAAGGCGCTGATCGACAGTGGCGAGCTCGGCGAGGTCCGCTATATCCATTCGCACCGCCTCGGGCTTGGCAAGTTCCATACCGAAAACGATGCGCTGTGGGACCTTGCGCCGCACGATCTGTCGATGATCCTGGCCATCACCGGCACGGAACCGATCGAGGTGCGTGGTGAGGGGGCAGCGCTCCTCGACAATCTCAGCGATTTCGCGCATTTGCACATGCGCTTTCCCAATGGTCTGCGCAGCCATCTCTTCGCGTCGCGGCTCAACCCTTACCGCGAGCGGCGGCTGACCGTGGTCGGCACCAAGGCGATGGCGGTGTTCGATGATGTCGAGCCGTGGGAGCGCAAGCTCGCCGTCTACCGCCACGCGGTGTGGCAAGACAGCGGCCAATGGGCCTTCACCACCAACGAGCCGTCCTATGTGGCGGTGGGCGAGGGCATGCCGCTGACGCGAGAGCTCGAGCATTTCCTCCAGTGCATCGAGACGCGGGCAGAACCGCGTACCATCGGCGAGGAAGCCATCAGGGTGCTGCGTATCCTGACCGCTGGCACGGTTATCCACACCGGATCGTCTTCCTGAGAGAAAATGCGGCTGTATCAGAGCCTGATCCATCCCGATAAAATCGGGATCTTCGTCTATTCGGCGGGAATCTGCGCCGGGCGGGCTGCCAGCCGCGTCAGCATCGCCTCGGCCTCGGCGCCACGCTCGGAACGCTCGATGAAGCCGCCGCCGAACACGCGGGCTTCGTTGCCGTCGTCGGAATAGAGCACGCAGGCCTGGCCGGGCGCGATGCCGGACTCGCCGTCGACCAGTTCAACCGAAGTGATCCCGGCGTTGTGATGCAGCACGGCCGGGCGCGGCGGGCGTGTCGAGCGGACCTTGGCGAAAAGCTCCAGCCCAGCCGTCGGGATATCTGACAGTGCAGCGTCGCCCAGCCAGTTCATGTCGCGCAAATAGATCTTATGCGTCTCCAGCGCCTCGCGCGGACCAACGACGACGCGGGCCCGGTCGGCGTCGAGATGGACGACGTAGAGCGGCTCGCCCGACGCGATGCCGATGCCGCGGCGCTGACCGATCGTGTAGCGCAATATGCCTTCATGGCGGCCGAGCACGCGGCCGTCGATATGGACGATGTCGCCCGGATTGGCAGCAGTCGGCTTCAGCTTGGCAATGATGTCGGAATATTTGCCCTGCGGGACGAAGCAGATGTCCTGGCTGTCCTGCTTAGCGGCGACCGTTAGCCCCATTTCCTCGGCGATGGCGCGAACCTGCGGCTTCGACAGGCCGCCGAGCGGAAAGCGCAGATAGTCGATCTGCGCCTGCGTGGTGGCGAAAAGGAAATAGCTCTGATCGCGGTCCGCGTCGACAGGCCGGTACAGTGCGCGATGGGCGCCGTTGGCTCCAGAGCGGATGTAATGGCCGGTGGCCAGCGCGTCGGCACCGAGCTCCTTGGCGGTCGCCAGAAGGTCGGCGAATTTCACTGTCTGGTTGCAGGAAACGCAAGGGATCGGCGTTTCGCCGGCCACATAACTCTCGGCGAAGGGGTCGATCACCGCCTTGCGGAAGCGCTCCTCGTAATTGAGCACATAGTGCGGAATGCCGAGCGTCTCGGAGACGCGGCGAGCATCGTCGATATCCTGGCCGGCGCAGCATGAGCCGGCCCGGTGCGTTGCCGCGCCGTGGTCGTAGAGCTGCAGCGTGACGCCGACGACGTCATAGCCTTCATGCTTCAATAGGCCGGCAACGACCGACGAATCGACGCCGCCCGACATGGCAACAACGATGCGGGTATCTTCGGGGCGTCCGGGAAGGTCGAGGCTGTTCATGGTTCTTTCGTTCTGCACGGCGCCCTGGAGGACGGCGCTTGAATGCCAATGGCCGGAATATAGGTCAAGCTTTCCGGGGGCGCCAGCTTCGCGAGCCGGCCGATTTTTTCTAATGGATACGGCGCTTGCGGGCAGATGCCTCAAATGCCGACGAAAAGACTAACGCGCCGTTCATGATCCTTACCTAGCTATTAGGGTTCGCTTAGGCAATTTTTAAAGCTGTGGCGGTAATGTGGTGGGGGTTGGGTCTTTGAGTTTTTTGTAGAGAGTACGATGACCGATCTTGTTAGACCGCGCGTCAAATATGTTATCGGGCCCGACGGCAGCCCCCTTACGATTGCCGATCTGCCGCCGACGAACACACGTCGCTGGGTTATCCGGCGCAAGGCCGAAGTGGTGGCGGCGGTGCGCGGCGGGCTTTTGAGCCTCGAAGAGGCATGCCAGCGCTATAAGCTGACCACCGAGGAATTCCTGTCCTGGCAAGCGTCGATAGACGAATATGGCCTTGCCGGGCTGCGCACGACGCGCATCCAGCAATATCGGCATTAGGGCTGGTCCAAGTAAGTCAAAAGGCGCGACAATCCGCGCCCTTTTTAGCTTTGCCGCAACGGCTCTCTCTGCTTCAGACCGTCAGCACCATATTGCCGATCGGCATGGCGGCGGGAAAGGCATGGATTGCGCCTGCGTCATCGAGCAGGTCTTTGCCACAATAGGCGGCAAGCTCTTTCGCATCGACCTTGCCAAGTTCCATAAGGCCCGCGCGGTCGGGCCCGCTGGACATCCGCTCGACGCGCCGAACTCGGCCAGAACCTGATGGGCTGCTCAATCAGATAAGGTCCTGGTCGGAACCGCATACGCCCGACATTAGGGATGCCCGGATGCGGCCGGTCGCGGAATATGAAGGGGATTTGGTAGCATAGGCCTGAAACTGGCGGCTGCTCGACCGATGAGCGGCGACGTTCCAGATGAGCAACGCCCTGATCGCTGGGTGTTGACTGGCCTTAAAGCCTTGTTTTTAGCCGATCATGGCGCTGCGGCCGCCGGTCTCGGCGTCGCGAATCTTGGTGTCGCGTGATTCGAGCATTTCCGCTTTGGAAAGCTCCGCTTCGGCTTCACCGAGCAGTGATTCGGCAACGCTTCGCTGCTGGGCGAGGTCGCTTTGCGAATTTCTGAGATTGTCGCGGCGCAGGCGCGCTGCCTTGGCGAAGGTCGGATAGGCAAAATGGTTGATGTCGGTGATGCCGGCTTTCTTTTCTTCGGCTGTGATCTGAAGCTCCAGTTCGACAGCCATGCGCTCGAATTCGGCGATCATCATGTCGAGTTGCAGCAATTGCCGCCGCTTCTCGTTCACCTGAAACTGCTTCAGCCGAACGAGGTTTTCACGTGACTTCATGATTCGGTACTCCTGGAAACGCACACCTGCACATATCGTCCAATCCACCTGGCAAACTCAGGCGTCACCCGTCTCCACCGACTTTACCGGAACTATGGGAAACAAATTCCTAAAGTTTTTTGCCGGCGGTAACCATTCGTTTACGGGCATTGTTAATCATACGGCTCAGGACTTAAGGCCGGGTAAAAATTCCGGCTCTCGATGCGGAAGCACGGCCAGCGAGTCTCTGGAGTCGCTTAGCCTGACTCATTAATGTTTTGCATTAGCGTTTTGGTTCTGTGATTCACTATTAGATTCAACATGGTGTAGAAAGGGGTTAAAAAATCTGATACCGTCAACGGCACGGAATTAGGTTTTGTTAACCATTCGATGGCAGCCTCTGCTCAGGCAATCACTGCTCCGGTCCTGGACGGGTCGTGAAATGATCCGGCAGCAGAAAAGGGGAATGAAATGCGTGTTCTGCTGATAGAAGATGACAGTGCGACCGCACAAAGCATCGAGCTGATGCTGAAATCGGAAAGTTTCAATGTCTACACGACCGATCTTGGCGAAGAAGGTGTCGATCTAGGCAAGCTCTACGACTACGACATCATCCTTCTCGATCTCAATCTGCCCGACATGTCGGGATACGAGGTCTTGAGAACACTTCGCCTTTCCAAGGTGAAGACCCCGATCCTTATCCTCTCCGGCATGGCCGGCATCGAGGACAAGGTACGTGGCCTCGGCTTCGGCGCAGACGACTATATGACCAAGCCGTTCCACAAGGACGAACTGGTTGCCCGCATCCACGCCATCGTGCGGCGTTCCAAGGGCCATGCCCAGTCGGTGATCACCACCGGTGACCTGGTGGTCAATCTCGATGCCAAGACCGTTGAGGTCGGTGGGCAGCGCGTGCATCTGACGGGCAAGGAATACCAGATGCTGGAGCTGCTCTCGCTGCGCAAGGGCACTACGCTCACGAAGGAAATGTTCCTCAACCACCTTTACGGCGGCATGGACGAACCGGAACTGAAGATCATCGACGTCTTCATCTGCAAGCTGCGCAAGAAGCTCGACGCCGCTTCCGGCGGCCAGAACTACATCGAGACGGTTTGGGGTCGCGGCTATGTGCTGCGCGAGCCGGAAGATATCCGCGTCAGCGCCTGAGCTGACGACGCCGATCCGATCAATTTTCCGACAAAAATCCGGCTTCGGCCGGACTTTTGCGATTGTAGCGCAGACATTAGAGCGCCGACCTCCGGGGCCATGTGCCAGGGGTCGGCGAATCAGGCTGCAATTCTCAGGGTGCGGAAGCACTCGAGAAGTTGCGGCCGATTGAACGGCTTCAGCAGATAGCCTTGAGCGCCGGCGCGCTTTGCCCGCATGATCGAAGCAACGTCGACCTCAACCAGCGAAATCAGGATCTGGGGCTGTATCGGACTTTCGATGGCGCGTACGCGGCGAATGACGTCCTCCGCCTGCATGTCCGGCAAGGCGCCGTCGACGACGATGATATCCGGCATGTCAGCAGTGCACATCTCGACCGCGTCAAAACCGCGCGCAGCTTCGATGACCAGCATGTCGGAACCACCCAGGATGCGCTTTGCGACCTTCCTGATGACGCTCGAATCGTCGATGAACATGCAGCGTTTCATTTCCGGGCCCTCTGTGCCATGCGGCAATCCGGCAGCGTCGCGGTACTGAAAGGCACGGTAGGATCAATCCGGTAAAGAAGCTGAAAAGCCAATAGATAAAAATTTTTGCAAGACCAGCTTTTACGGAAACTTCTTGACGACGCTTCGGTCGAACTAGCCTGGAAGGTTCATGTCATTCATCCGTGAGGGCGTAGTAAACATTGTCTAAAAATAGTTGTCTGTTCTTGTCACTCACCTTAGCAACTTCAAGCGGCCGATAGCACGATTTCTTCTGCGGTTGCGTGTATCGATATCGTCATGTTCGCCTCGCGCGCCAGAAGCAGCGTGTAGTAGGGCTGCACCGAATGCGCGTCGATCGGTTCTTCAGGCTTGTTGCCGGAATGGAGTTCCAGGAATTTGGGCGGCACGCGCAGCATCGGACCGCTCGCGGCGAGCGCAAAGCGTGGTTCTGTGTCGAGGTTTTCAAGCGTAACCGTAAGCTTACCGCCACGCGGAATGGCGGCGTTGGCGACGAGAATTAGATTGAGCAGGAGCTTCACCTTGTTCTTGGGCAGCAGCGCACGGGTTCCGTTCCAGACCAGTTCCGGCTTTTCGTTCTTCAAAAAGGCGATCGCAACGGCCTCGGCGTCCCCCGTGTCGATCATCATGCCGGCAGAACCGGCTGCGCCGAAGGCGATGCGGGCGAATTGCAGGCGGGCCGAAGCGTTTCTGGCGCTCTGGCGAATCAATTTCATGGCATCTTCGTCGGCGCCGCCTTCGTCGAGCAGCTCAAGCCCGTTGTTTATGGCGCCGACCGGCGAAATGATGTCGTGGCAGACCCGGCTGCACAAAAGCGCTGCGAGATCGGGTGCGGAAACGGTGAAAAGCTCGGCCATCGGCGAAAGTCCCTGCAAAATTTCACTAAAAATGGCCGGGCGATCAATGGTCACGCCTGTCCACACGAATCACGCTCTCTCCCAAGGCCTACTGAATACACAGCGCCTGAGCGTGCAGCAACAAATCCGGAATTGCCGTTATCGAAAATGGTGTGTTCACGCAGGGGGCGGATACTGCGCAAGCGACGCGAAACCGGCTCGAAACCAGCCTTCTAACCGCCATCTTCATGTGAAAGCTTAATGGTTGAAAAAGGATTACGGCATAGTTTGCCCATAACAGTCATCCTTAGCGGCCGCCAAAGAGCCGCACGGATGCGAGGCGTCGGCGAAAGTGCTCCCTGACGGAGATTGGAAGCATGTTTTCCCGATACTACGACCGGAGCTTTTTCCGTGTCATCACCGACCGGAGTTTTCTCCGTGTCGTCTCTGACCGGGTTTCCCGTGTCATCTCTGACCGGAGTTTTTCCCGTGTCACCTCAATGGCGATCGCTCTGATGGGCCTTGTCGTCGTCTTTTCAACCTCCCCTTCGCGGGCCCAGGAATACACCGCTCAGGAGATCGTCGATTCCGGGCATAAATTCTTCGGCGCAACATCGGGCGGGCTCGCCACCGTCGTCGAGAAGATTTTCGCCTCCTACGGCCTGCCTAATGGCTATTTGCTTGGCGAGGAGGGCTCGGGCGCACTGATCGGTGGCCTTACCTATGGCGAAGGCACGCTCTACACCAAGAATGCCGGCGATCACAAAGTGTTCTGGCAGGGCCCGTCGCTCGGCTGGGATTTTGGCGGCGAGGGCTCGCGGGTGATGATGCTGGTCTACAATCTCGACGATGTGAACAGCCTCTACAATCGTTTCGGCGGCGTTGCCGGCTCCGCCTATCTCGTGGCTGGCGTCGGCTTCAACGTGATGAAGAACAACAATGTGCTGCTGGTGCCGATCCGTACCGGCGTCGGCGCCCGGCTTGGCGTTAATCTCGGTTATCTCAAGCTTACCCAGCGTGCGACCTGGAATCCGTTCTGAGCAGGCGGTTGCCTCGTCATCCCGATTGGTTCCAGGGTCGAAGACTTGAACATTGCTGCGGCAGACCCTTGCCGCAGCACTGGAATTCCGTCATGCGAACGTGGCACAGTCCCTAACGGTCCATAACGGATAGTCACCTTGGTTCAGTCGGTCCTGTTCTTTGTCCTCGGCTTTCTCTGCGCCGGCTTTGTGGCGCTGATGATTGCCCCGGCCATCTGGCGGCGGGCCGTGATGCTGACGCGCAAACGCGTCGAGGGCTCAATGCCGCTGACGCTGGCCGAGATTCAGGCGGAGAAGGATCGCATCCGCGCCGAGTTCGCCATGTCGACGCGCCGGCTCGAAATGAGCGTCAAGTCGTTGCGCGAAAAGGCGGCCGAACAGCTTGTCGAGATCAGCCGCGGCCGCGAGGCCCTGAAGGAGCTGGCGCTCGAGCGGAAGGACAAGAAACAGGCCCTTTCCGAACTCGAGGCCAAGGGCGAAGACCTTCGACAGCGCGAAGACCAGCTGCAGCTTGTGTCGGATCGGCTTGCTCAAACCGAACATGCCCTGGAAAAGCGTGTGCTCGAGCTGAAAAAACTGGAGCATATGTATGACGACGCCAGCTTTTCTTCCAGCAGCCGTCAGATCGAACTTGTGGCGCGCGAGTCCGAAC
>NZ_RZSX01000700.1:0-3458 GCF_004023105.1 Mesorhizobium sp. M5C.F.Ca.IN.020.32.2.1
CCGGCGCATCGCGCAGAAACGAAGCGGTGCCGAAAGCATCGGGCAGCACGATCAGCAGATTGCCGCCATAGTAGCGCTGCCAGTCCTGCAGCACCTTGTAGGGCGACTGCTTCAACTCCTTTTCGGAATTGGCGAGGGCGGCGAGCACCATCGGCAATTCATGCGCATTGGTGCCGAGCGCCTCGAGGTCGTTATCCATGGCCAAAAGCACGTTGGAGGTGCCGGTGAAAGCCTCGCCGATGCCTTCCTTCAGCGCTTCGACGCACCAGCGCTGCCACAGGAAGGAATGGCGGCGGCGCGTGCCGAAGTCCGAAATGCGGATATCCGGCAGCGCTTTCAGCCGCTCCGTCTTAGCCCACATTTTGGCCTTGGCGCGGGCATAGAGCACGTCGAGCGCGAACGGACCGAGCGCCCGCATGGCCGCGCGGGATCGGAGTTCATTGATAATTGCCAGCGCCGGGATCTCCCACAGCGTCGTGTACATCCACGGACCGCTGAAAGTGAGCTCGTACTGACCATCGCGCTTGGAAAGCACGTATTCCGGCAGCTGGAAATTTTCAAGCCAGGCGAGGAATTCCGGTTCGAAGATCTGCTTGCGGCCATAGAAAGTATTGCCGCCGAGCCAGATCATCTCTTTCTTGGAGAAGCGCAAGGTGCGGGCATGGTCGAGCTGATCGCGCAGTTCCGCCTCGTCGATCTCGTCGGCAAGGCGAACCGAAGTGGTGCGGTTGATCAGCGAGAAGGTGGTGTCGATCTTGGGATACATGCCCCAGATCATCTGCAGCATCAGCAGCTTGTAGAAATCGGTGTCGAGCAGGCTGCGGACGATCGGGTCGAGCTTCCAGGTGTGGTTGTAGACGCGCCGCGCTATATCGGTCTTAGTCATGTCTCGATGCCGCCTTCACTGCTCGCTCCTAGACCGGTTCAGTTTCTGGATGGCAACGCTGAACCGCTCTAAATTTGTTTGCACGCAATTCCGAACGGAAAACCGCTGCGGACTTTTCCTGGAATTGCTTTAGCGAAATGCCTCTTAGCATTGAATTTCTGAAAGCGCCTCCCGCTTTGCGGGCTGGCCCGACAAAAAGAAAAGCCGGTGGCAAGCATGCGGCTTCGGCAATCGCGGCCTCAGGAAGCGGTCTTGGCGCCGACCACTCGCAGCGCCGGGCGCTTCCGGCGGATGCCGATGCGGCCCGCCACCGGCGCATCGGCGCGGCCGTCGGCCTGTTCTTTCTCGGCAAACAGCCAGTCGATGAACAGCTGCACGATCGGTGCCGACCTCATCTCGTTACGACAGACGACGTAGAAATCGTCGACCGCCGGCACCGACAGGCTGAACGGCGCGACAAGCAGTCCCCGGGCGAGCAGCCCGCTTGCCGTCACAGTATCGCCAAGCGCCACGCCGTGACCATGAACCGCCGCCTCACTCGCCATGCGCGCGTCGCCGAGATGGTGCCGGCGGCCGCGCTCCAGATCGAGCGCATCGGCGGCGGCCAGCCAGGTGTGCCACTCGCGGCCGTCGTCGCCATGCAGGAAGACGTGGTCGGCGAGATCGCGCACGGTGCGGATCGGACGGTTGTTGATCAGCGTCGGGCTGACCACCGGGAACAGTTCGAGACCCGACCATTTGCGCATCCAGCAATCGGTCCAGCTGCCGTCGCCATAGTGCACGCAGACGTCGATATGTGGCGCGCGGACGTCCTTGGCGTCATTGGACGGGATCAGCGTCAGCCTGATGTCCGGATATTGCGAGGTGAAGCTGCCGAGCCGCGGGATCATCCACAGCAACAGCAGCGCCGGCACGCAGGATACCGAGAGGGCGCCGGTGCTTGCCGGCCTTGTCATGCGCTGCGTGGCGGCGGCGATGCCGTCGAAGGCGGTCGACACCGCCGGCAGCAATTCGGCCCCGTGCGGCGTCAGCTTCACCCGCTGACCGGCGCGCTCGAACAGCTTGACGCCAAGCGACTGTTCGAGCGCCTTGATCTGATGACTGATGGCGCCGTGGGTGACGTTGAGCTCAGCCGCCGCCTTGGTCAGCGAGGCATGGCGCGCCGTCGCCTCGAAGGCGCGCAGCGGATTCAGGGGAGGCAGACGCTTGGCCATCGGAGCCTCAAAGGAGCACGATCCCGAAAAGTGGAACCCGGTCTGCGGATACGACCGTGCTCAACATAATGTGAGATTTTCTCACAGCAAAGACCCTAACAATATCAATTGATTTTTCAAAGCAGCTGCAAGACACTTTGGGTCGAACAGCATCAAGACGTGAAATCCGCAGGCAGCCGGCAGGACGGCGACCGTCATTTAATGGCCGCTCCGCACCAGCCATGGGAGGATCGACATGGGTTATGATCGCGGCAAGCTCGAAGCGTTGCGCCGCAAATATGGCGAAAGCCATGGCGGCGAGATGTTCGACCCCAAATTCCGGCGCGTCGCCGACAAGATCTTCTCCAAGAGCGGCACGCGGCTGGCGCCCTATTCCGGCATCCCGACCTTCCTCGCCGCGCCTTACCGGGAAATTGCCGCCGACAATCCTGATTTCGGCGATCTGCAGGTGGCGATGATCGGCGTGCCGATGGACCTTGGCGTGACCAACCGGCCGGGCGCCCGCTTCGGGCCAAGGGCGCTGCGCGCCATCGAGCGCATCGGCCCCTACAACCACGTGCTGGAATGCGCGCCGACACACGAGCTGAAGGTGGCCGACATCGGCGACGTGCCATTCCAGAGCCGCTACCGGCTGGAAACCAGCCATGACGACATCGAGCGTCGGACGAACCAGATCGTCGATGCCGGCGTCATCCCGCTATCGGTCGGCGGCGATCATTCGATCAGCCATCCGATCCTGAAGGCTGTCGGCAAAAAAGCGCCGGTCGGCATGATCCATATCGACGCCCACTGCGACACCAGCGGCTTGTTCGACATGACCAAGTTCCACCATGGCGGGCCGTTCCGCAACGCGGTGCTGGACGGGGTGCTGGATCCGTCGCGGACCATCCAGATCGGCATCCGCGGCTCGGCCGAGTATCTGTGGGAGTTCACCTACGAATCCGGCATGACCGTCGTGCATGCCGAAGAGGTGACCGGCCTCGGCATGCCCGCCATCATCGCGAAGGCGCGCCAGATCGTCGGCGATGGCCCGACCTATGTCTCCTTCGACATCGACAGCATCGACCCGGCATTCGCGCCCGGCACCGGCACGCCGGAAGTCGGCGGGCTGACGACGCGGGAGGTGCTTGAACTGCTGCGCGGCCTGAAGGGCCTCAACATCGTCGGCGGCGACGTCGTCGAGGTGGCGCCGCAATATGACGCGACCACCAACACGGCCCATGCCGGCGCGCAGGTGCTGTTCGAGATCCTCAGCCTGATGGTCTTCAGCCCGGCGATCTCAGGCAAGAGGGCCTGACGCATTCAGACCATGATCCCGCCGGCGGACACCGGTTTGTTGCTCCGCTGACCTACAGATC
>NZ_RZSX01000701.1:0-3454 GCF_004023105.1 Mesorhizobium sp. M5C.F.Ca.IN.020.32.2.1
GTGGCCGAGCGCGCCGGCGCCTCGATGTCGCTTCTCGTGCAGCGCGCCTCCGAAATCCCGTGGACTGACATTGCCGGCATCTCGACGCTCGGTCTGTCGGCAGGCGCGTCCGCGCCGGAAATCATCGTCGACGAGATCATCGATGCATTCCGGCAGCGCTTCAACGTGACGATCGAGCTGGCGGTGACGGCGACAGAGACCGAGGATTTTCCGGTGATGCGGGTCCTGCGCGATGTCGAATTGACGGCGGCCGACATGGCCTTCGTCAACGGAGCCGCGTGAAGAGCCCATGGCGGTCTACACCGACGTCAACGAAGGCGAGCTCGGCGCGTTCCTGAATGCCTATCCGGTCGGCGATCTCCTGTCCTACAAGGGCATCGCCGAAGGCACCGAGAACTCGAATTTCCTGCTGCATACAACCAGCGGCTCTTACATCCTGACGCTCTACGAAAAGCGCGTCGACAAGGCCGACTTGCCGTTCTTCCTGGGGCTCATGGGCCATCTCGCCAGAAAGGGCATTTCGTGCCCGCTTCCGGTGACCGCGCATAATGGCGACGTCATCGGAACGCTTGCCGGGCGGCCGGCGGTCATCATCACCTTCCTCGAAGGCCTTTCGCTGCGGCGGCCGACATCAGCGCATTGCGGCGAGGTCGGCAAGGCGCTGGCGGCACTGCATCTCGCTGGCGCCGACTTTCCGATGACCCGTCCGAATGCTCTTGCCATCGATGGCTGGCGCAAGCTGTGGAGTGCCGCTCGCCCTCGCGCCGACGAGGTCGAGCCGGGATTGGCGGCCGAGGTCGATGCCGACTTCGCCGATTTCGAGCGGAACTGGCCCAAAGACCTGCCGGAGGGAATCATCCATGCCGATCTTTTCCCGGACAATGTCTTCTTCCTCGGCGAAAAACTGTCCGGGCTGATCGACTTTTATTTCGCCTGCAACGATCTCTACGCCTACGATGTCGCTACCTGCCTCAATGCCTGGTGCTTCGAGAAGGATTTCTCCTTCAACCTGACCAAGGGCACGGCGCTACTTGCCGGCTACCAAAGCGTGCGGCCCTTGAGCGGCGAGGAGAGAGCTGCGCTGCCTATCCTGGCACGCGGCTCGGCGCTGCGCTTCATGCTGACCCGGCTTTACGACTGGCTGACCGTTGCCAATGGCGGGCTGGTCGTGAAACGCGATCCGACCGAATATATCAGGCGGATGCGTTTTCACCGAGCGATCAAATCTCCTTCCGAATATGGACTGACATGACCAAGCGCGTTGAAATCTTCACCGATGGTGCCTGTTCGGGCAATCCGGGGCCTGGCGGCTGGGGGGCGGTCCTGCGCTTCAACGGCGTGACGAAAGAACTGTCAGGCGGCGAGGCTGCGACCACCAACAACCGCATGGAACTTTTGGCCGCCATCTCGGCGCTCAATGCGCTGAAGGAACCTTGTGCTGTCGATCTTTATACCGACAGCAACTATGTCAAGGACGGCATTTTCAGCTGGATCGACGGCTGGAAGCGCAACGGCTGGAAGACCGCTGCCAGGCAACCGGTGAAGAATGCCGAGCTGTGGCAGGCACTCGACGAGGCGCGCAACCGCCATCAGGTCGTCTGGCACTGGATCAAGGGCCACGCCGGCCATCCGGAGAACGAACGTGCCGACGAACTGGCGCGGCTCGGCATGGCGCCGTTCAAGAACAAAACGGCCAGGCCCGTGCCCGTTTCATCTAGGGAAAGTACCCAAGCCAAGCAGCCGGCTGGCAAGAAAGTGCGCCGCTCGACCCAGAGCTACTAACCAGTCTGGTCCGCCATATTCAACGGATCAGCAGCGCCGTGCCGAAAAGTCCGAGCGCGAACACAGTATGCGACACGAGGTTGAGGGCGCGGATCTGTATCGGGTTGGGGCGCTTTGATGCGGCCCAGCCGGCGCCCATGCCGGGCGCCAGCAGGAACCAGCCGGCGCCCACGGTGACGATGCCGAGGATGAAGGCCGACAGGAAGGTCGGCGCGGCCAGCCACGCCGCTCCCGCCCAAACGGCCAGAATGATGCCGTAGACGATGCCGACAAAGTAGTGGAAGGCCCAGCCCAGCGCCGATTCATGCGCGTAGGGTGCTGCCTCGCCGATATCGTCGTGGAATACCTTGCCGTCTCTGAGATGCCAGACCCAGCGCCCAACCAGTCCCCAGTTCGGCCGCGGCTGAGCAAATACCATGTTCAGGAAAATCGCCCAGAGGTCCATGAGCGCCGTAGCGCCAATGCCGATCGCCACAGCGCGCCAGAAGTGGTCAAACATCATTGAGGTCCCCCAAAAGCAAGCAACTCCGAAGAGCTAGCGCACGAGCCCGAAAACCGGTACCGGTTTTTGTTGGGGATCATGCGGCTCAGAAGTCTTGAAGCGTCCTTTGCACGCCAATTGGACACTCAGCGCTCGACTTAGCGTGATCGTCAGGCCAAAAGGACCGTGGCAAACCTTGGCCTATGTTGTCGCCAAAACGGAAAGCTGTCCGAGAATGTGAGCCGCACCGGATTCATCGACGCCAGGCTTTGTCTCGACATTGAGCGCGGTGACCTTGCCGTCGTCGACGATCATCGAAAACCGCTTCGAGCGCAGCCCCATGCCGCCGCCGGAAAGATCGGCGTCAAGGCCGATCGACCTGACGAAATCGCCATTGCCATCGGCAAGATAGAGGATCTTACCTTCACCACCGCTGAAGCGGGCCCAGGCGCCCATCACGTGAACGTCGTTGACCGCGACGACGGCGATGGTGTCGACGCCGCGCGCCAGGATGGCGTCGTAATTGTCCAGATAGCCGGGCAGATGATTGTTGGAGCAGGTCGGCGTGAAAGCGCCGGGAACGGCGAACAGCACCACCTTCTTTCCCGAGAAGATCTCGGCCGTCGTGATCGCTTTTGCGCCGTCGGCAGTCATCGTCTTGAAGGTCGCTTGGGGCAGCTTGTCGCCAACGGCAATCATCATCGAGGTCCTCACTTGAGAGATGGAAGGGAAGTGTCCTTGCGATAGCGAATTCAGCCGTTCCCCGCAACCGTTGGGGAGGTTGGGCAAAGGAATGTTCGCCCTGAACATCCTTTGCTCGGGATCAAGGGAACGGCAGCAGGCCTTCGACGGCGCCGGCCGCGGTTGTCAGCGTGTAGTAAAGTCCGCCATCCGTCGGTGTCGTCGTCGGCCTGTCGAGGATCGGCACGGCAAACACCAGCTTGCCATCCTTTTCGCTGCGGGCCGGCACGCCGAACATGTAATCCCGCTCGCCGGCGACGAAGAAATCCGCCGCTTCGGGACTGCCCGGAAAGCTCGCCTCGACAATCAGTGTCTCGCGGTCGCCCGGCAGGATATTGACGCCGAAATCGGGTCTTGCGGGCGCAGGCAGCGTTGCAAGGGCCGCCTTCACCAAAGCGGCGTCTTCGGCATTGTCCGGATCGGAGCCCGGATCGATGGTCAGCTTCGTCT
>NZ_RZSX01000702.1:0-3447 GCF_004023105.1 Mesorhizobium sp. M5C.F.Ca.IN.020.32.2.1
ACCTGTGTGTTATTCAATTTTTGGTGACTTCCTTTCAACACAGGCATCATTCCATGAAGAAAATCGCGTTTGCCACTACGTTCCTGCTCGGTTTCAGCGGTGCGGCCTTGCTTGCGGCTCCGGCCTTCGCGGCCGATGCAGTTGTTTACGAGCCCACGGCACCCGTCGCAGTTGCCTACGACTGGAGCGGCTTTTATGTCGGTCTTCAGGGCGGCTATCTCTGGGGGCAAGCAGAACACAGCTACTCCAACGGTGCGCCAAGTGACGATTCCGATCCCGATGGCTTCATTGGTGGCGTCCATGTCGGGTATAACTGGCAGTCCGGCTCTTTTGTTTACGGTGTCGAGGGCGATTTCGAAGGCGGTGACGTGGAGGGCAGCTTCGAAAATGCTACCGGAGCCACTTCTGTTGGAACCAGCGAATTGAACTGGCAGGGCTCGATCCGCGCAAGGCTCGGCTACGCATACGACAACGCACTTCTCTACGTCACCGGCGGCTGGGCGATCGGCGATTTCGACTTCGGTGGCGGCCCCTTCCCGCTTCCTGTCAGCGGGGGCTATTCGGATACGCTCAACGGCTGGACAATCGGTGCCGGCGGCGAGTGGGCCTTCAACGAACATTGGACCGCGCGACTGGCGTATCGGTATACAGACTTCGGAGAAGCCTCAGGCAACTTGGCTCCGGGATTCCCGGATGTCGATATGCCGGTTGACCTAACCACGCACGCGGTGAGGGTCGGCGTCAGCTACAAGTTCTGATCCTTTGGGGACGCAAGGAAAACCCCGGCCCAGCGGCCGGGGTTTTCGTTTGGGCTCGATTGGCCATCACCGCCTCAACATCCGAACCGCCCCAGACCAATGTAACTGCAACATCGAGATGCCGGTGCGCAGCGAGGTTGACGATCTGGACTCTCATCCCAAAAAAGGTGGTGGGCTGGTTGGCGGACGGTGAAAGGAAGTCGCTTGCGATGTGCAGCATGTCGCGTCCAACGCGAGACAGAATCGCCGGGAGCGGAAAGCAAATTCGGTTCGCTCCCGCTATTCGAAAAGGACTGCAATGGCGCGATCGCCCGCGCGGAAAACGCTAGCCAAGACGCCGCAGGTGATCGACAAGGGCACGCAGCTTCGGCGCGACGTTACGACGGCTCGGATAGTAGAGGTAGAAGCCGGCAAAGCGCGGGCAATAGCCTTCGAGAACTGCCACCAGCTCGCCTCGATCGATCGACGGGCGAAAGCTCTCCTCCATGCCGAAGGTGATGCCGGCGCCGGCTATGGCGAGCTTTGTCATCAACGCCATGTCGTTGGTCGTGATCTCCGGCGCAACGGCGACGCTGAACTCCTTGCCATTCTCGGCGAATTCCCAGCGATAGGGCGCAACCTTGGGTGCGCGGCGCCAGCCAATGCAGCGATGGCCGGCAAGCTCGCTCGGATGCGCAGGCGCCCCGAACCGATCGCGATAGGCCGGCGCGCAGACGGCCAGCTGCCGCTCGTCGCCGGCGACAGACACCGCAATCATGTCCTGCTCGATCACCTCGCCGAGCCTGACGCCGGCATCGTATCCCTCGGCGACGATGTCGAACTCCTCGTCCGTCACCGTGATGTCGATCTGAACCTCGGGATTCGCTTCGGCAAAGGTCGCCAGGAACGGCCCTGAAAGAAAGCGCTCGGCGATCGACGAGACGGCGAGCCGCAACTGCCCGCGCGGACGCCCGCGCATATCCCCGGTGGTCTCCATTGCCGCGCGCATGTCGGCAATGGCCGGCGCTATCCCGGAGTAGAGGCGTTCGCCAGCCTCGGTAAGGCTGACGCTTCGCGTCGTGCGCTGGACAAGCGCGATACCGAGCGTCTCCTCCAGCCGCTTCATCGTTTGGCTCACCGCCGAGCGGGTGACGCCCGTCCGGTCCGCAGCCGCGCGAAAGCTCCGCTCCTCGGCCACGAGGGCGAACACCGCAAGCGCATTGAGATCCGGCTGCATTGGTTAGATGTGCTTTCCACGCTGTGAACAAACGGTCGTCTTATCGCAACAGTGAAACAGATCCATCTTCGTGGCAACCGCCTGGATGGCGGTTCGCAGGATCAACAAGACGGAGACGAACATGTCGCTCAACAAAGTCGTGCTCATTACCGGGGCTTCGAGCGGCATTGGAGCCGCCATCGGCCGGTCGCTCGGTGCTGCCGGAGCAAAGGTCATGCTCGGTGCGCGCCGCACCGATCGGCTGGACACACTCGCAGGAGAAATCAGGGCAAAGGGCGGGGAGGCAATGACACGCCGCCTGGACGTAACCGATCGCGCAGAAGTCGCCGCCTTTGCCGAGGCGGCGCGCCAGGCCTGGGGACGCGTCGACGTGATCGTCAATAATGCCGGCGTTATGCCGTTGTCGCTGATGGCCTCGATTAAGGTCGGTGAATGGGATCGGATGGTCGACGTCAACATCAAGGGCGTGCTCTACGGCATCGCCGCGGTGCTGCCGGAGATGACGGCCCGAGGTTCCGGCCATGTCGTCAACATCGCCTCCATCGGCGCGCTTTCGGTGTCGCCGACAGCCGCGGTCTATTGCGCGACCAAATTCGCGGTGCGCGCCATCTCCGATGGCTTGCGGCAGGAGCACGACAACATCCGCATCACTTGCATCCTTCCCGGCGTGGTCGATAGCGAGCTCGCCGACACGATCACCGATCCGGTCGCGGTGGAAGCGATGAAGACCTATCGCGCCATCGCGCTGCAGCCCGACGCGATCGGCCGTGCCGTGCGCTTCGCCATCGAACAGCCGGACGATGTCGACGTGAACGAGATCGTCATCCGGCCGACAGCCAGCAAGTAGGGAGGCAAGAATGGATTTTCGTTTTCACACCTCGTCGCGCGATCGCAGCATCGCAAACGCTCTCCGAGCTGTTCACGGAGCGTCGCGCCGCTCCCGGAAAACAACCCTGAGGAGCTGTCGCATGAAGCAGATTTCGACGCTTGCCGCTGCCGTGTTTCTTGCCGGCGCCGCCGTTTTACCAGTACAGAAAGGTCTCGCCCAGATGAATGTCGAGCAAAATACGGTTACCCAACCTTCGGGAAGCCATCCCTATGTCGGGATGTGGGTCACGGCCGATGGCTATATCCGCCACAACTTGCTTCGACACTGTCGCTATGACGAAGCGCGCGGAAACCGTGAGAGCGCGTACCAGGGGCGCTATGAGATCCGAGGAAATCACATCGACTATTGGGACGACACCGGCTTTACCGCTGACGGAACGTTCATTGACGGCGTGCTGCATCACGCGGGTATGATCTTGTATCGGGAGAAGTAGTGACGTTCGTCGAAACGACAAAAAAGTTACCCTTGCACCATATGTCATTTGGTGCGAAGTCAAAAATAGGGGCTCACCTTGCCTACCGAACCACGTTCTCCACGGCGTGCAGTGCTGATCGACGCAGACAATGCCTGGGCCAAGATTGCCG
>NZ_RZSX01000703.1:0-3446 GCF_004023105.1 Mesorhizobium sp. M5C.F.Ca.IN.020.32.2.1
AAGGCGATGGCTGACGCGGCGGCGACATTCAGGCTGTCGAAGCCTTCTGCCATATCGATCCGCACCGTCCGCAGACGGGCGAGCAGGCTTTCGGGCAGGCCTTCGCCTTCGGCGCCGAGATAGAGCGCCAGCCGTTCAGTCCTTTTCGTATCGCGGATGCCGGTTCGCCCGCGCGGCGACAAAGCGAACTGGCCGAAGCCCAGCCGGTCGAGCGCTGTGGTGAAGCCGATGGTCTCAGTGAAGGAGGCGAAGGGAACTTTCAGCGCGGCGCCGACCGAAACGCGGATCGCCTTGCGGTACAGCGGATCGCAGCAGGTCGAGTCTAGAAACACGGCATCGGCGCGGAAGGCGGCGGCGTTGCGAAAGATCGAGCCCATATTGTCATGGTTGGCGATGCCGACCAGCACGACGATCAACGCCCGGGCGGGCAGGGTATCCAGCAAGGCCCCTGCAGGCTGCGCCGCGCCTTTGCGGCCAATCGCCAATATGCCGCGATGCATGTGAAAGCCGGCAATCCTGTCCATGACCTCGCTGGCCGCCACGTAGACCGGAAGGTCCACGGGTGCTTTGCGCAGGGTTCCGTCAAGGCCTGCCAGCCGATTGTCGAGTACCAGCACCGATTCGGCCGCAAAGCGTTTGGCCTCGAGCAGCATTTCGAGCACCACCTTTCCTTCGGCAACGAAACGGCCCTGCCGGCCGGCAAGATCGCGCTCGCGGATGTCGAGATAAGCGGCGACGCGCGGGTCTTGCGGGTCGTCGATACGAATGGGGCGCATGCTTGCCTCAGCTGACTCGCATCGGCCCGATCGTGGTGAGCTTTCCGACAGCACGACGCGTGGATCCAAAGTGTTAGAGCGTACTTTCTGCGTCCAACTGGACGCAAGTCGCTCTTAGAATCGTTAGCGAGGTAAGGGTGCCCGGGCCAGTTCTTGCATTTATGGATATCGTTATCCCAAAACCGCTTCGCACCCTCGGTCAAGCCCAAGGGCAGGCTTTTGGGCGACATGCATTGGCCGGTTACGTCCCGGAGCGACGCGGGCGGTATGCCATCTGCGATAGCTCACCCTCGCCGAAAATCCCGTCCAGCGTGCTGAGAAGTTCGCGCACGGCATCGGATTTACAGGAATAGTAGATCATCTGCCGGTCGCGCCGGGTCTCGACGAGATCGAGCGCCCGCAGTTTGGCCAGATGCTGCGATAGGGCGGATTGGCTGAGCAGAACCTTCTCGGCGATAGCGCCGACCGACATTTCACCGTCGGCCAGATAGTTCATGATCAACAGTCGTTTCTCGTTGCCCATCAGCGTCAGAAACGCAGCCGCTGATTCGGCATTGGCAATTAGCTTTTTCGAGACCATCGATCCCCCATGCCTTCCTGCTCATCCGGCGCTATGGGGGCAATAGCGTCTGATTCCATAGGCTCACTCGCGAATGTGCGCTGGCGATTCAACGCTACCGGGAAAGCGTAGAACATCTCGCTCAAACCTCAAGACTTGCTTTCGGCCCGACGCGATTAACTGTCGGACTGTGTTTAATCCGCCACTCGGCCGGTTTTTGCCATGTCGACCAGAACATGCCTGAGCTCGCGCGCCGTCCTCAATGGCTCGGGAAAGAACACCCGGCAGACATCGTCGCCCAGCGCCAGGTCCATGCCGTCGGCGTCGAAGCCGGTGACGACCCAGCCGTCGCCCACCGCCTTGGCGAAGTGGCGCGCGTAGACGGCGATCGCGTCGCTATGGTCGGCATTCATGTGGTCGAGGGCGGATTGTTCGCCAGCGGCAAGCTCTTCGACGATCGGTGCGGTCGTGACCAGATCGGCGCGTTCGAGCAGGTAGGCCTTGCCAAAGCCGCCGTTGAGACTGGCGCGCTCTGGCTCGAGGCGGAAGATCGAGAAGTCGCCAAGACCGGCATAGAGCTTCGCCTTGGGGTTGCGGTTGAGATAGCGCCGGTCGGCGCGGGCGTGCTCGCCGGATCCACGCTCAAGCCGTGCTGCCCGACAGACGAGCGTCAACCGCGGGTGCGCCAGCGGGTCGCCCTTGCCGGGCTCGCCGACAAGCAGCGAACAGCGCGGGTCGGCAAGGATTGCGCCGGTATGGGCGGACAGCATCGATACAAGGATCAGCGGCGTGCCGTCGAGATCGGTGGCGACGCCAACCCTGCTGGCCAGCGGCGAACCGGTCCCGGGTTCGATCACCGCCAGCGCGCCGAAACGGGCACTGCGGATCAGCGTCTTTGCCAGCCTGATCGCTTCGGCGTCGGTCTCGCGGATCACGTCCTTCTTTCGGTCGGCCAAAATCCACACCGTCTTAAGCTGATGTTTAGTCTCTGGTTATCAACCTATCACACCGGATTTGACAAGGGCTTCAGTTTCGATTTTCGGGAAGGCCGAAGCGTGCCAGCACGGTCGCCGCCTGACAATCGTGATAGGCCGGCATAGCGGCAAGCGTCGGCCGGGAGCGCGAAAAACGCGGCGCCGGGGCGGGGCGCTCAAGCGCACCCGACGTCAGAAAGGCGTTGCGAGCGCCATTGTGGGGATGATCCCTGGCTTCCCGCAGGGACAGAACCGGTGCAACACAAGAGTCGGTCGCAGCAAAGAGACGGTCCCAGTCGTCCCGTGTCTTCTGCCCGACTCGATCGGCGTGCACAGTGTCGTCAGCATCGAAGCGCCCAAACAGGGCGGCCAGTGCGCCGGCACCAGCATCACGGCGCCGCCGCCATAGTCGGCGACGAGGTTGAGCGGTGGGACTGGCCGGCCTCCTTCCTGGCCGATGGCGTGCAGCACACCCGAATAGGCGAGGTAGGTGATGTCGTGGCCGGCACGATCCGATAGCGGTCCGTTCTGGCCGAATCCCGTCGTGCGGCCGTAGATCAGCGCCGAGTTGCGTGCCAGTACCGCGGCCGACCCAAGACCAAGCTGCTCCATGACATCGGGACGAAACCCTTCGATCAGCATGTCGGCCTTTTCGGCAAGGCGCAGCACCAGTTCGGCGCCTTCCAAGTGCTTCAGGTCAATCCGCAGGACGGAGCGGCCGTGACGGTCGATGTCGTATTCATCCGGTAGCGTCAGAAACGGCCGGGTCGACCCAGCCCGCTCGATTCGCAGCACCTCGGCTCCCATCTCCGACAGCATCAGGCCGGGTAACGGCACCGGTCCAATCCGGCCATCTCGATCACCGTCAGGCCGGCGAGCGGGCCGGTCTTCGCCTGCGGGGCGACTTAGGCACTCATGGACGGCTACTTCGGCGCCATGCGGATGGCGCCATCAAGGCGGATGGTCTCGCCGTTGAGCATCTGGTTTTCGATGATGTGCAGCACAAGGGCTGCATATTCGGAAGGCTCGCCGAGACGGGACGGGAAGGGTACCGCAGCGCCAAGCGAATCCTGCACCTCTTGCGGCATGCCGGCCATCATCGGTGTCTTGAAGATGCCGGGCGCGATGGTGCAGACG
>NZ_RZSX01000704.1:0-3404 GCF_004023105.1 Mesorhizobium sp. M5C.F.Ca.IN.020.32.2.1
ATACAAGGATATTTTGGGACCAATGAACCAAAAGCTCGTGCCAGAATACTCAGCATCGGGGCTTTTCCCGGTAGGAGGGCACCATGACGATACGGCTTGCAAGGCTCTTTACCTCGCACCCGGCCAAGGTGGGCGAGACCTATTTCAGCCATATGGCCTTCGCGGCGTGGTTCTGCTCGCGCCTGTTCATGGCAGCCTTCGCCGCGCTCATTCACGCTTTCTTGCCGTTTCTGTTTGAGACCACGGCCAGCCGAATCGTTCGCGAGCTCTATGAGCGCACGCACAACAGAGGCACACACGCGATCAAGGAGCCTGCGGCTTTCATGGATCGCGCCTGAGGGAAGATTAAGCGATGTGCCGCTGGGCGGCCTATCTTGGCGAAGCGGTTTTCCTCGAAGACATCGTCACGGCGCCCTGCCATTCGCTTATCGCCCAGAGTCATTGCGCCCAGGAAGCCAAGTCGCCGACCAATGGCGATGGCTTTGGCCTGGCCTGGTACGGCGACCGGCCCGAACCGGGTCTCTATCGCGACATCCTGCCGGCCTGGTCCGATCCCAATCTGAAGAGCCTGTGTCGCCAGATCAGGTCCAGCCTGTTCCTTGCCCATGTGCGCGCCTCGACCGGCGGCGCCACCAGCCGCATGAACTGTCATCCCTTCACTGCCGGCCGCTGGTCGTTCATGCACAACGGCCGGATCGGCGGCTTCGAAACAATCCGCCGCGCGCTGGAAAATTCGCTCTCTGACGCGGTCTTCGCCCAGCGCGAAGGCACCACCGATTCCGAACTCTTCTTTCTCCTGATGATCGACGAAGGGCTGTCGGGTGATGCGGAGGGCGCTGTTCTCCGCGCCACCAGCCGCGTTATGGACGCCTCGCGCCGGGCCGGCTTCGAACCGGCGCTGAGACTTACCGCCGCCTTGTCGGACGGCGAATCGCTCCATGCGGTGCGCTATGCGTCCGATGCCCACGCGCCGACGCTCTACACCTCCGTCTTCGGCAATGGCGGCGGGCGATGCCTTATGTCGGAGCCTTTCGACCGTGATGGCGGCGACTGGCAGCCGATCCCGCTCTCTAGCTTCGTCACCATCACCAGAGACGGCATGACCATTCGCCCGTTCGCGCCGGAACCGGTAAGACTGGCGCTGGCCGTGTAGATCCCTCGCTATCGCGGCAATATCGCGGGACAGTCCCCTCAGCAGACCTCGCAGCGCAATTCCGATCAAGCACCGCCTGTACTCGAGTGCTGAACTCGGCTTGAAGACGCGCCGTAGCCCGCCATTTGGTGAGGCTGGCGCCGCTAGCAAGCCGGAGCATTGGTCATGGATCTCGTCTTTTCCTCCACCAGAGAATTGGCTGCCGCGATCCGCGACCGCAAGATTTCCGCCGTGGAAGCGCTGGACGCGCATTTGGCTGAGATCGACAAGCAAAATGAGGCGGTCAACGCCGTCGTCACGCTCGACAGGGAAGGGGCTCGCGCTCGAGCGAAGAAAGCCGACGAAGCCCAGGCGCGCGGCGACGCTGTCGGGCCGCTGCACGGTGTGCCGTTCACGCTGAAGGACACGCACGAAACGGCAGGCATAAAGACCACGGTCGGCTTCCCGGCCTTTGCCGACTATGTGGCGAGAAAAGACAGCCCGGTCGTTCTCAGGTTGAAGGCGGCCGGCGGCGTGCTGGTCGGCAAGACAAATGTCGCAACGATGCTGGGCGACTGGCAGTCGAATAATCCGCTGTTTGGCCGCACCAGTAATCCCTGGGATCTATCGCGCACCGCCGGCGGCTCCAGCGGCGGCGCCGCGGCAGCGCTCAGCACCGGCATGACACCATTCGAGATCGGCACCGACATGCAGGATTCGATCCGCCTGCCTGCAGCCTTTTGCGGCGTCTACGGCCTCAAGCCGACCGAGCACCGCGTCTCCCTGGCCGGCGCTTTTCCCGATCCCACCGGTGCGCCGCGCAGCGTGCGGCTGATGTCCTGTATCGGTCCGCTGGCCCGCAACGTCGAAGATCTGGCGCTGATCCTGGGGATCATAGCAGGGCCGGATGGCAGCGACACAGATCTTGCGCCGGTTCGGGTCGAGGACATGCCAGAGGTTGATCTCAAGACCTTGCGCATCGCTTTCGCGCCGGCCTTTCCGGGTTTTCCGGTGGCCGGCGAGATCAGGGCCGCGGTCGACAGTCTGGCCGAGCAACTCAAGTCTGCGGGGGCAGCCGTCGAGGAAGCAAGACTGCCGACGCTCGCCCTGCATGCCGATCTGACGCAAGGCGGCGCGCTGATCGGCATGATGCTGGAGGCTGCGCAGCCGGAGCCGCCAGAAGAACTGGCACCGGTCTCGCGATGGTTCGAGGCGCTCGCCCGCCGCGACCAGTCAATTCTTGCCTGGGACCGTTTTTTCGAAGGTTGCGATGTCTTGCTTTGCCCCGTCGCCATGACCACGGCCTTCCCGCATTGTGAGCCGGGAACACCGGTCAAGGTCGATGACAGGGAGCAGAGCTACTGGATGCTGCCGGCCTACGGCGCAGTGTTCAACTACAGCGGCCAGCCGGCACTGTCGATGCCCTGCGGGCAGGACCGCGACGGCCTGCCCATCGGCCTGCAACTGGTCGGCCGCCGCTGGTCGGAAGCGCGGCTGCTCGGCGTCGCCAGGGCAATAGCGCTGCTGAGCGGCGGTTTTCGCAATCCGCGCGGCTATTGAGCAAACCGCGTCAGCCCATACGGCTCAAGCAGCGGGTCGCGCGCGTCGTCGAGGATTTCCCGGGCGGCGAACAGGCCGACGGCTGGGGCCAGTGTGATGCCGGAATGCATGACCGCGACATAAAGGCCGCTCAGGCCTTCAGCCCGTCCGATGATCGGAAAGCCGTCGATCGGCGTCGGCCGATAGCCGACGGAGTGGAAATCCAGTTCCAGCCGGTCGGCGTCGCGCAGCATGCTCTTCATCGCCGCAAACAGCTCGCGACCGGTGGCTGCGGCATCCATTCCCGGATCGGCGCCGCCGAAATCCGAGCCGGCGATGATGCGGCCCTCGGCAGTCTGGCGCATGTGCAGCCGATCGCCGATCACCAGGCCGTTGAGCAGCTTTTCGTAGGGGCGTGAATGGACGATCAGGCCGGGCGGCGTCTCGATCGGCAGTTTTAACCCAGCCGTCGCCGCAATTGCCGGAGAGCCGGCGCCCGCTGCGATCACCACCTCGTCGGCAGCGATCCGTCCGCCTGACATATCCACGCCGGTAATCCTGCCATTGGTCTGCACCAACGCGGTCACAGCCGTTCCGCCCATCACCCGCAGGCCGCGCTGCTCGGCATCCACCAGCAGCGCCTGCGTGGCCGCGACCGGCTCGGCGACGCCCTCCTCTGCCACGTGAAGGGCGAAATCGGGAAGCTTGGTCAAATTGGGCTCTATACGTGCGG
>NZ_RZSX01000705.1:0-3400 GCF_004023105.1 Mesorhizobium sp. M5C.F.Ca.IN.020.32.2.1
GGCTGGAGGTCAAGGGCAAGCTGCGCTCGATCTCCGGCAAGATCGACCGGCTGGCGGTCACATCAGGCAAGGTGTCGATCGTCGATTACAAGACCAACCGGCCGGCGCCTGCAACCCTGGCGGACGTTCCACCGGCCTATGTCCTGCAGCTCGCACTTTATCGCGCGCTGCTCCAGCCGCTTTATCCCGAGCATGAGGTCTCGGCGGCGCTGCTGTTCACTGAAGCACCACGGCTGATCGAGCTGCCGCCGGCGGTCATGGACGACGCTCTTGCCCGACTCACGGGAGCGTGACACAACAGCTGCTTGAAGAAGGGCGCCATCACCACCACATTTGGTGCGCCAATAACTCTCGAAAGGATTTTCGCATGGCCACCGTCAAGGTCGACAAGAGCAATTTCCAGACCGATGTGCTTGACGCCAAGGAGCCTGTCGTCGTCGATTTCTGGGCGGAGTGGTGCGGCCCCTGCAAGATGATCGCGCCGGCGCTGGAAGACATCGCCATTGAACTCGGCAGCAAGGTCAAGATCGCCAAGCTCAACATTGACGAAAATCCCGAGCTTGCGGCGCAGTTCGGCGTGCGCTCGATCCCGACGCTGATGATTTTCAAGGGCGGCGAAATGGCCGACATGAAGGTCGGCGCCGCACCGAAGACGGCGCTGTCGCACTGGATCAACGGCAATCTCGCCTGATCCGACCCTGAATCTCTGCAATCAAGCCCGGCCTCGCGCCGGGCTTTTTTGTTGGCGTTATTCACAGCGCCGCGCGTCCCTCTTGGACGCGCAACGGACGCTGTAGCACTCGATCTTGCGCATGACCCCGGAAATCGAATCCGATTTTCTGGGTCATGCGCTGGTCCGCCCTGGCACTCGCCACTTGCGGCCCCATGTTCTTGTCTGGCTTAAAGCAGGAGAACGACATGACCGGATCCGCCAAGGCCACCGTCTTCATCGACAATGAGCGCGTTATCGTCACCGAATACCGCTTCGCGCCGGGCGACAACACCGGCTGGCATCGTCATGGCCATGATTACGTGATCGTGCCGCTGATGGACGGCAAGCTCAAGCTCCTGACCAAGGACGGCGAATCCTTCGCCGAAATGAAAAAGGGGGCGCCCTATTTCCGCAAGGAGGGCGTGGAGCATGACGTCATCAATGCCAGTGAGGGCGAGTATGCCTTCATCGAGATCGAGCTGAAGTAACGCGGGAGCAGGCCCTCGCAACATCTTGCCGACAGCGCATGGCGGGATCAGATGCAGGCAAGCGCAGAATCAAGAACGCAGGCTTTGACGCCCCGATTGATCGCGAAGGGCTATCCAGCCATGCTTGTTCGCAGCTTTGCGGCCGGCGCTGTCGAGACGGATCTCAACCTCGTTCTATGGAAATGGGGCGATGATCCTCCGTGGCTCGCGCCGATCGACGACGAAGGCAGACTGTCGTGAGAAGCGCAATGACTTGGCAATCGCTCCCGCGTTCGAGAGCGTTTGGCTTTCGATAGAACCACCGAACCGCTCTAAGTATTTGTTTTACGCAATTCCGGACGGAAAACCGCGACACAATTTTCCTGGAATTGTTCTGGCCTCTTGGTACCGGAGGTCCGGCAGGATAGATCAGGTCGGCGGTGTGCCGTTTTCGGCCAGCACCGCGCCGGCCAGATAGAGCGAGCCGCTGATCAGGATGCGCGGCGGCGGTCCGTCCCATGTGTCGCGCAGCAGCATCAGCGCATTGGCGACGGAGCTCACCGGTTCGGCCGACAGGCCGGCCTCGACGGCGCGGATCGCCAGTTCGTCATTCGGCACGCTGGCCTCGCTGAGGCTCACCGGCACCGTGTAGACATGCCGCACCAGCCCCTTGAAGGCGCTGAAATAGCCGCTCTGGTCTTTGGTGTTGATCATGCCGGAAATCAGGAACAGCGGCCGCGGGTTCTTTTCCTCCTGCTCGGCAAGTGCTTCGGCGACGACCACGCCGGCGCCCGGATTGTGGCCGCCGTCGAGCCAGATGTCGGCGCCCTTCGGCGCCAGTTCCGTCAACCTGCCTTGCGGCAATTTCTGCATCCGCCCCGGCCAGGTGACATTGGCCATCGCCTTGTCGGCGACGCGATGGCTGATCTCGAAGCCCGCCGCCTTGACCGCCGCAATCGCCGCCGCAGCATTGGCGAACTGGTGGCGCCCTGGCAGCCGCGGCGGCGACAGGTCCATCAGCCCGTCTTCGTCCTGATAGACCATCCGGCCGTTTTCCTCGAAGGCGAGGAAATCCTGGCCATAGACGAAGGCGGGACAGTCGAGCCGCTCGGCGGTTTCGATAAGCACCTGCAGCGCCGTTTCGCTTTCCTGCGCGCCGATGACCACCGGGCAACCGCCCTTGATGATGCCGGCTTTTTCGGCGGCGATCAGTTCGACACGGTCGCCGAGAAAGGATTCGTGGTCGAGCGAGACCGGCATGATCACCGACACCGCCGGCTCGCTGATGACATTGGTGGCATCGAAGCGGCCGCCAAGGCCGACCTCGATGATGACGACATCTGCCGGATATTCGGAAAACAGCAGGAAGGTGACGGCAGTGAGGATTTCGAAGACGGTGATCTTCTGGCCTTCATTGGCTTTGGCGACGCGGGCGATGGCGTCGGCGAAGACCTTATCCTCGACCAGCCTGCCGCCGCCGTCGGCGGCCAGCCGGTAGCGCTCATGCCAGTTCACCAGATGCGGCGATGTGTGGACATGGACGCGGTGGCCGGATGCTTCCAGCAGCGCCCGCGAAAACGCGGCGCAGGAGCCCTTGCCGTTGGTGCCGGCGATGTGGATGACCGGCGGCAGATGGTCCTGCGGATTGCCCAGTCGCTCCAGCAGCCGCGAAATGCGGTCGAGCGAAAGATCGAAGCCCTTCGGATGAAGCGACATCAGGCTTTCGATTTCGCGGTCGGCGGCAAGCGTGGTCATGGGAGAATCCTAGCGCATGACCCCGAAAATCGAAATCGATTTTCGGAAAGGATCATGCGCGAATCAAGATGCTACAGCGCCACAGATGGCGCGCAATCGCGGTTCGCGACGACGGATGTCGCGTCAGGCTTGCGGGCGTGCTTCCGCCGGGAGCGCCACCGGCGGCAGAATTTCCGGTTCCAGCGGCATTTCTTCTTCCGGCAGCTTGAGCAGCATTTTCAGGAGCCGCGCGATCGTCTGGCGCATCTCCAGCCGCGACACTACCATGTCGACCATGCCGTGCTCCATCAGATACTCGGCGCGCTGGAAGCCGTCGGGCAGTTTTTCCCTGATGGTCTGCTCGATGACGCGCGGCCCGGCAAAACCGATCAGCGCGCCGGGCTCGGCGATGTGCACGTCGCCCAGCATGGCGTAAGAGGCGGTGACGCCGCCGGTGGTCGGGTTGGTCAGGACGACAATATAGGGA
>NZ_RZSX01000706.1:0-3396 GCF_004023105.1 Mesorhizobium sp. M5C.F.Ca.IN.020.32.2.1
GCCTTCTACATCGGCTCCGATTCGGAAAAGAAGCAGCCGGTGATGGTGCATCGCGCCATCTGCGGCTCGATGGAGCGCTTCCTCGGCATCCTGATCGAGAATTATTCCGGCCATTTCCCGCTGTGGTTCGCACCGCTGCAGGTGGTGGTGGCGACGATCACCTCCGATGCCGACGATTACGCGCAAAAGGTCGTCGCGCAGCTGAAGGCGGCCGGACTCTTGGCGGAGGCCGACCTTCGCAACGAGAAGATCAACTACAAGGTCCGCGAGCACTCGCTGGCCAAGGTTCCGGTCATCCTCGTCTGCGGCAAGCGCGAGGCGGAGGAAGAAACGGTCAACATCCGCCGGCTCGGCTCGCGCGACCAGGAATCGCTCGGCCTTGGCCAGGCGGTGGCAATGCTTGCCGAAGAGGCGGTGACGCCCGACCGCAAGCGCAAACGAGCCGCCTGACTTCAGTCAGATCAACGGGAAATGGCGGTGGAGCGATCCACCGCCATTTTCACATGCCGCTATTTCACATGCCCGCTATTTTCATATGCTTGTCACGCCAGCCTTGTAACGAGCCCTCATGCTCAAGCTGAGGATGCACGAAAGACCGTTTCCCGAGCTTTCTTACGCCGGTCCGCATCAGCCGGCATTGACGCGCTGGTTCATCCACTCCATCGAAGGCCTGTCCGGTCGCGACCGCTTTGCGGCCCTCTATGACTTTTGGCGCCGCCATGTGGTGCCGACCGGCGAGCGCGTTTTCAGCCGCATGCTGGAGCTGATCGATGTCGAGGTGCGGACCACCGGCCAATGGCCGCCGGAAAAATTGCCTGACACGCCGCTGGTGATCGTCGCCAACCATCCGTTTGGAATCGGCGACGGCATTGCGGTGCTCTCGCTGGCCGAGCAGCTTCAGCGCCCGTTCCGTGTCATGATCCACAAGGATCTGCTCAAGATCCGCGAGATGGAGCCCTATTCGCTGCCGATCGACTTTTCCGAGACCAAGGACGCGCTCAGGAATAACATGGCAGTGCACCATGAGGCGGTGCGGCTGCTGAAAGAGGGCGTCATCATCGTCATCTTCCCCGCGGGCGGCGTCGCCACCGCGCCGAAAGGTTTTGGCCGGGCGCGCGATCTGCCGTGGAAGATGTTTCCGGCCCGTCTCGTCCAGGATGCCAAGGCATCGGTTGTCCCAATGCACTTTTTCGGCCAGAACGGCCGGCTGTTCCACCTGGTGAGCGGACCAATGAACATGGCCGAGCGTGACGGACGCGTGGCGAAGTTCGTCGGCAGGGCTTCGCTAACGCTGCGCATTTCCCTACTCATCCACGAATTCGCGCGGCTGTCGGGCAAATCGATCGACGTGCGCATCGGTGACGTGTTGGGACGGGATGAACTGGAGCCGCTGCGCGACCGCAAGGCTTTGCTCGACCGCCTCCACCGCGGCGTTTTCGATCTGGCACCGGCCGAAGCGCGCGGCCGCGGCCAGTTTCTGCCGCGACGCCTGCGCAAGGCGGCCTGATCGGCAAATCATAGGCTGCTGGACCCGAATCTACACGGCAGTGTCCGGACGGTTAGTCCGCGCCTTCCTCGGGATCCATCGCCGAGGCCTCCGTGGCCAGAACCTCGATTTCCTTGTTCTGCCCGGCCACGACGGTAAAATCCTTCTGGTAGATGCGGTCGCGGTTCTTGGCGATGATGGTGTAGTCGCCTTCGGCAAGCACCATCGAAGCAAAGGCGCCAACGGTTTCCTTGATGGGATCGCCGGATTCGTTGAGCAACGACCAGGAGGTGTCGGCGATCGCCTCTCCACCCGGCTCGCGTACCAGCTTCATGGTCATCTCCGCCGCACGGTGCTCGACGGCCGCTTCGGTCAGCTTGCCGGCTTCGACGCGGATGTCGGAGCGGATGACCGCATTCACCGAGCCATAGGTCGAGACGACGTGGTAGACGCCCGCGTTCAGCCGCACGACGCTGTTCGGCTCGACATCGGGTATGATCAGGGCGCGATCGTGATTGGCCTCGGCTTGGCCTTCATAGATCGAAAACCGCAGTTTCTTCGGCGGTATGCGCACCCCGCCCGACAGTACGGCATCGAGCTTGAGCCCGCCGGCATCGAGCACGAGGCTTTCGCGCTTGGCGTCGTTGCCGACGGTGATGCGCTTGGTGGCGCCGGCCCGGCCGTAGGAGGCATGGACCAGATAGCTGCCGGGCTCGAGCTGGAACACCGCGCTGCCGCCATGGGCGGAAGCGACCATCGGCAGCTTGCCGTCGCCGGTGGGTTCAGGCTTGAAGACGCGCCAGACGATGCCGCGCGTGATGTCGGCACCCTTGTCGGTCAATTGCGCCGACAGCGTGATTGCCCCACTGCTCCCCGACGCCAGTGGTATCTCGCTTTTCGGAGGCGCATAGCTCGAAATTCCGGGAAGTTTCAGATCACCGAGGCCGTCCGCATCCTGCGCGACCGCAAGCGAAACCGGCACCATGAACAGTGCGGCAGCGAGCCAGATCAGGAAAAGACGCAATGTCCCCTCAAACATGCCTTGCGTTGAAGCCCAAGGCGGTGGCAATTTCAAGGCTTAAGAGTCCGATCGGCTTCTGCTAGAGGGCTCTTTGTCCGGCGCGCCGCGCCAATGCCCGAGCCGCCCGATGTCCCGATGGTGCGCTTCAGCTCAAATTCCAAGGAGACTTGCGCCCATGGCGTCGCCGATCATCGACTTTCTGCTGACCCGAAATTCCGTGCCGATCCCGGAGTTGAAGGAACCGGCGCCCAACGACGCTGACATCGCGACGATGATTGCCGCCGCGTCGCGGGTGCCGGACCACGGCCGGCTCGAGCCCTGGCGTTTCATCCTCTACCGGGGTGAGGCACGCGTCGAGATCGGCAAGAAGCTGGCGGCCCTTGCCGCACAGCGCGAAGGGCCGCTGCCAGAAGGCCGCCATAACCAGGAACTGGCGCGCTTTTCACGCGCGCCCCTGGTGATCGGCGTGGTGTCGAGCCCGAAGGAAAATCCAAAAATCCCACAATGGGAGATGTTCCTGTCGGGCGGCATGGCGGCGATGAACCTCATCATATCAGCTAATGCGCTGGGCTATGGCACCAACATGATCAGCAACTGGTATTCCGATGTGCCGGAGGGCAGGGCGATCCTGGGGCTGGCGCCGCATGAGCACGTCGTCGGCTTTGTCCATATCGGTTCCTATCAGGGGCCGGCGCCGGAGCGGCCCCGGCCTGATCCGGCAAAGCTCTATGCCGACTATGCAGGGCCGTGGGTGGGCTGAATGTTCTACGAGCCGGCAAAGGGGCATGGGCTGCCGCATGACCCGTCCAAGGCGATCGTGGCTCCACGGCCGATCGGCTGGATCTCGACGGTGAACAAGGCGGGCGAGATCAACCTCGCCCCCTATTCC
>NZ_RZSX01000707.1:0-3395 GCF_004023105.1 Mesorhizobium sp. M5C.F.Ca.IN.020.32.2.1
CCTATGTGCAGCGCGCGGCCATCTCGCTCGCCGACAAGGACGTGCCGTTCGAACGCCTCACCATCGATCTCGCCAACAAGCCGGCCTGGTTCAAGGCGATATCGCCGCTCGGCAAGGTACCGCTGCTGCGCGTGCAGCAGAATGGCGAGGAAACCGCGATCTTCGAATCGGCGGTCATCCTCGAATTTCTTGAGGAAACGCTGGCCAACCCACTGCACCCTGCCGACCCGCTGGCCCGCGCCCGGCATCGCGCCTGGATCGAGTTCGGCTCGGCCATCCTCAACGCAATCGGTCGACTCTATTCCGCACCGACCGAGGCCGCCTTACTTGCCGAAAGCCAAGGTCTGTCGGCAATGTTCGATCGTCTCGAAATAGAACTGGCGGCTGGCCGAGCTGGGCCATGGTTTGCCGGCCAGCGCTTTTCGCTGGTCGATGCTGTCTACGGACCAATCTTCCGCTATCTCGACGCGTTCGATCGGATCGACGATTTCCGTATCCTGAACGGAAAGTCGCTAGTCGAGGCCTGGCGGAAGGAATTGCGCGAACGCAAGTCGGTGAAGAACGCTGTCGCCCCGGATTATCCACAGCGCCTTCATGCATTCCTGCAAGCGAAGGGTTCGCATCTTTCGAAACTTATCCGCCGCAACGAGGCGGCCACCGCGCTTCCTTGATACCGATCCGCCTAAACGATCGACCACGGTTCCAGCCACCATCGAGGCTAGGATGTTTGGCACTGGCGGGATTTTCACCACTGACGCCACCAGCCTGTCGCGGACAAACGGCATCACGGTCGAATCCGACTGGTAGAACGGCGTCAGCATCAGCGACAGCGCCTGAAACACCCGCGGCCTTATCCGTCGCCCGTTGCCGCAGATCAGCGGTGTCCGCTCGCCGGTTTCCAGCGTCTCGAGTTCGACGCCGGTTTCGATGGCGATCGCCTCGCGCCGGACGGCGCGGAAAAGCACGCCGAACAAGGCCGCCCGGTGCACCGCCAGCCCGAAACGGCCGCCGCGCTGCGCATCATAGCGGACGTCGAGCACGCTGCGGCGATTTTCGCATCGGCGCCATGCAGGCGGTCGATGCGGCTGCCCAGCACTAGGATGTCGTCGAGCAGGCCGAGATCGGCAAGCACCGTCAGCCCGGTCGGCTGCAGGATCAATCCGGACCCGACTGGCTTTGGCGCGTCGAAGCGCTCGAAGATGGTGACCTGGTGCCCGGCACGCTTCAGATAGAGTGCCGCGGCCAGTCCGACCGGGTCGGCGCCGGCAATCGCGATGTCCAAAGAAATGCCCATTGCCCGCCGAATCTTCTCGCCCAAGCCGGACAATCCTTCAGCGGTATCGCCAATCAAGCCGTCGCACTTGGCATTGCCACTCCGGCATTGATGGTTAAGTCTCGGTAGCGTCGAATGCGTTCCGCGCGTCGCGCACAGCGCCATGATTGAGCTCGGCCCACTGGAGCAGCTGGTGCAGGGGTCCGAACATCGAGCGTCCGAGATCGGTCAGACTGTATTCGACGCTCGGCGGCTTGGTCGGGAACACCTCGCGATGGACGTAACCGTCGCGCTGCAAATCGTGCAGCGTCTGGGTGAGCATGCGCTGTGAAATGTCGGGTACCAGTCGCCGCAATTCGCCGAACCGGTACGGCTTTTCTGCCAGCGCCATCATCAGCAGCGAACTCCATTTGTTGCTGATGCCTTGGATCACATCGCGAACCGGACAGTCCGCAATGTTCCCCCCGCCGCTGCCCGCTTTGTAAATCTCGAGCTTCGATCTCAGACCGACGATTTTGCTGTCCATCGCTGGTTCCCTGCGCCTGCCTACCTCCCGCAAACCTGCCTTCTTTACGAGGGTCTGTCAATTCCTATTTTAGTGCTGGTCTCTTTTTGAGACTTATATAAGCACCCGCCGCTCCGGCGCAACGACAGGACTTCCCATGACCGAAACCCTTCTCGTCACCGGCGCCTCCGGCCAGCTCGGCCGCGGCGTCATCCATCATCTGCTGGGCACGCTCAAGGTTCCGCCCGCACGGATCATCGCCGCCACCCGTAATCCGGAAAACCTCGCCGACCTCGCGACGCGCGGCGTTACCATCAGGCAGGCCGATTTCGATGACACGGCGTCGCTCGTCGAGGCATTCAAGGGCGCCGGCAGGGTCCTGATCATCTCGACCGGCGAGATCGACCTTGGGGGCAAGCGCCTCAAGCAGCACGAGAATGCAGTCGCAGCCGCCAGGGAGGCCGGCGTTTCGCATCTGCTCTACACCTCGATGCCCAATCCTGAGCCGGTCTCGCCGGTGCTGTTTGCGGGCGATCACTACGGGACCGAGCAGGCGATCCAGGCGAGCGGCATCCCCTACACGATTTTCCGCAACGGCTGGTATCAGGAGAACCTCTTCATGTCGCTGCCGCATGCCATTGCTTCGGGGCAGTGGTACACATCGGCGGCCGACGGCCGCATCGCCCATGGCGCTCGCGACGACATGGCCGTGGCGATCGCCGCCGGTCTTGCCTCGGGCGATACCGAAAGCACCACATACACGCTGACGGGTCCGCAGGCCTACACGGTCGCCGAGATCGCGGCCCTGGTCACCGACGTCACCGGCAAGCCCATCGAGGTCGTTCAGCTTTCGGACGAAGCCTTGACCGAGGGTCTGACGGCCGCCGGCGTTCCCTCGGATTTTGCTCCCGTTGTCGTTTCCTTCGACACCAACACGCGCTCCGGCCGCATCGGCATGGTGACCGACGCGATCGAGACACTTTCAGGCAAAAAGCCGCAATCGCTGAAGCAATTTCTTGAAGCGAACAAGGCAATGCTAGCCGGCTGAAGTCCGCCGTGGTCAGGGGCATGTCGAGATTCAGGTCAGGCCGAGTCGAGAATGGTGGGTTCCGAGAACCGGAACGGAGCGGACATTTGGTCCGTGAGTACCGGAAGCGCAGGAACCTGCCGTTCGCAGGCCGGCCTCACCTGAATATCGGCATGCCCTAGATAGCCACCTGCGTTCCGATCTCAACCACACGTCCGGTCGGGATCTGAAAATACTCCGTCGCATCCGCTGCCGTGCGCGCCAGCCCGATGAACAGCTTGTCCTGCCACACCGGCATGCCGGAATTGGGTGACGCCTTGAGCGAGCGCCGCGACAGGAAGAAGGAGGTCGTCATGATGTCGAACTTCCAGCCCTGCTTGCGGCAGATCGCCAGCGCACGCGGGATGTTGGGCTGTTCCATGTAGCCGAAGGTCAGCGTCACCCGCATGAACAGCTCGTTGATCGTTTCCATCTTGACCCGCTCGCTGTCGGGCACCACGGGCTGCTGCGCCGTCACCACCGAGAGGATGACATTCTGTTCGTGCAGCACCTTGTAGTGCTTCAGGCTGTGCATCAGCGCTGTCGGAGCG